>NZ_JAYGHV010000123.1:0-63635 GCF_034932145.1 Spirulina sp. 06S082
ACCTTGAGAGATCGAGGTGATGAGGGTGATGGGGATGATGGGGATGATGGGGATGATGGGGATGATGGGGGTGATGGGGGTGATGGGGGTGATGGGGATTTGTATACAACGTCCTTAGAGGTGACTATTCCTGCGCGGGCATTGCGAGAAGTTGAGAAGATTTTGGGAATGCAAAATCAAGAAGGTGGAGTAATGTTAAAAATGGATGATTCTCAAGTCATTTTTGAATTGGGAAATCGTCGAGTCGTCAGTCGTAAATTAGAGGGGGCTTATCCTCAATATCGTCAACTGATCCCCCAAGAGTTTAGTAACCAAGTTACCGTCGATCGCAAGCAATTCCAAAGTGCTTTAGAACGTATTTCTGTATTAGTTGATTCTAAAAATAACGTTGTGCGTTGCGCGATCGACAAGGAAAATCAAGAAATTTTCCTCTCGGTAGAATCTCAAGACCTCGGAAGCGGACGAGAAGCAATGCCCGCACAAATTACCAGCGACGAACCCCCGGAAATTGCATTTAATGTTAAGTATTTAATGGATGGATTAAAAGCACTTTCAAGTCAGGAAATTACAATCTATCTCAATGCAGCAACTCAACCCGTTATCTTCAAGCCTTTGAGTGGTTTAAAAATGACCTATTTAGCAATGCCCGTTCAGTTGCGAGACTAATTTTCTATTTTCTTTTTCTTTAAGGTATAGGGATAAAAGAAGAAGGATTGACCATTCCTGAATCCATTTCAATTTGTGAGTATATTGAGGCTTAGATAGAATTCAGACACAACAAAATAATCACCGCGATCGCATTATTTGTACCAGTCATTCACATAATTTCACAAACAAAACTGCTACAATATCAAAATTGTTGAAAAATTCAACTATCAATGACTCGCCAACCCCACGATCAATTCGCCAAACAATATCTTGAAGGGCTACTCTCACCTCTCGGCGAAGTCAAAATCAGCCAAGAGGTGTCCTCAGAAGTGCGTCAAGTGGATGTTTACTTTTCTCCCTCACCCACTCCTCCACCGTCACCCCCAGACTTGGGATTACTCGGGCAAATCGTCGCGACTCCTTGTTCTCTCGAACCCTTCCGCAACCAACCCAGTAACACCGATATTCGTAACTGTATGTTGAAACTGTACTCTCTCCACAGTCAACTACAGCGCCAAGCCAAACGAAGCAATCGCACTCTCACAGAAAACGATCTCCCGCAATTGTGGATTCTCACCCCTTCAGCCAGCGATCGCCTTCTCAAGAGCTTTTGTTTCTCCCGTAAGGACAAATGGGAACAAGGAGTCTATTTTCTCGGAGAAGCGCCAAAAACAGCCCTCATCGCCATTAACTGCTTACCCGAAACCCCAGAAACTCTCTGGCTGAGAATATTAGGCAAAGGCAAAATTCAAGAACGCGCTATCCTAGAATTAGTCGCACTCGCAAGAAATAATCCCTTGCGAAGTCACGCCCTAGAACAAGTCGCCATTTGGCGAGTTAATTTGGAAATGCAAGCCAATCCTACCGCAGAAGAACGGGAGTTAATCATGACACTATCCCCAGCTTATCTCCAATGGCGAGAAGAAACCTTACAACAGGGATTGCAACAAGGATTGCAACAAGGATTGCAACAAGGACAGCGTATGATGTTAGAAAATATCGCGATCGTGCGCTTTGGGTCGGTAGATGAAGAATTAACAAACATTATCGATCGCCTCTTACAATTGCCCTCCCGAGAAGCCGTTTCCCTGCTCCTGCAATCCACCCGCACAGAACTATTAGAATGGTTGAGAAACCCAGAATTGAGTAATCCAAAACGCAAATCTTAAAATCACT
The DNA here is from genome assembly GCF_034932145.1 of Spirulina sp. 06S082. Classification (NCBI taxonomy): domain Bacteria; kingdom Bacillati; phylum Cyanobacteriota; class Cyanophyceae; order Spirulinales; family Spirulinaceae; genus Spirulina; species Spirulina sp. 06S082. The sequence continues at coordinate 1,825 of NZ_JAYGHV010000123.1, forward strand.
TCATCAACGCGATCGCATTTTTGATTAAGCGGAAATAACAGTAACGCGATCGGATTCTGACGCGATCGCTTTTTTTCCTCTTCCTGTCGAACAGCGAACCGCTAAAGAGTTAGTTGTTCCCAAAGTTTCCACTAAAGTTTCCCACTCATCGCCGAATGGACTTTTATCATCCAAACTCCTTAACTTTAAGGTTTTAAGTAACAAACAAATCTCTAATCCATTGACGCTTCTCATGTATCTAAGTTGCGGATCGTATCCCATTGCTTCAAGTTTTGCGATCGCCTCCGATGGAGAGATATCTTTAAGATCGTTCAAATTGATGAATAAATAACTGTAACCTGCTAAGGGAATACCAATTTCATAGCGATTTAATCCCACAAAAGGTTTGAAAGTTGTCATTTCTTTTTACTCCTATTCGTATGATCGAAAATGACATAGCCATCTTTTAGATCGACGACTGACACGCTCTACACTCATCAGTCTTGCCTTTACCTTATGAGAAATTTCCAAACAGTTGCGGCGAGCTTCATTCTCATTATCACCCCACACCTGCTCGTCCCATTCCTCTAGTTTAGCCTCTGGATCTTCTAAATACTCTGGTTCTTCAGGCAAAGGATCGACCATGAGATTTATCGTTGACAATTTCAGCATTATAACCCGTGATGTTACTCGATCGTACAACGATGAAACGAGGCGATCGCGCAAATTCAGCAGAAGTTAAATTTCACCCCAAATCTCACTTTAAAGACAAAGAAGAAATGTAAAGAGAAGCGATTTTTCCTCTCAGCAAAATTTTTTCCTTCTTCCCCATTTTTGTTGGGATATGGTATTGATAGGAAAAAGCGGCACAAATGCAGAATCCTGTTTTGCTTATCGTCTATGCAGGGTAATCGTCTACCCCAAGCCCTTTGTAGGGGCGTTAAATACAACGTCCGTATATTTATCATTAACGCCAATGTCAACCCTTGTTATTGTCGAATCGCCCACTAAAGCGCGGACTATCCGCAATTACTTACCCAATGGCTACCGCGTCGAAGCCTCGATGGGTCATGTTCGCGATTTGCCTTCCTCTGCTGATGAAATTCCCCCCGCCCACAAGGACAAGGACTGGGCAAAATTAGGTGTTGATGTCAAAAATAAATTTGCCCCTCTCTATGTCGTCCCCAAGACCAAGAAGAAGGTCGTTAAGGAACTCAAGGAAGCCCTGAAGGTGGCTGACGAACTCATCCTCGCTACTGATGAAGATCGCGAAGGAGAAAGCATCTCTTGGCACTTGCTGCAACTCCTGAAGCCAAAGGTGCCGACTAAACGCATGGTTTTCCACGAAATTACTGAGGATGCCATTCAAAAAGCATTGCAAAATTGTCGGGAAATTGACGAAAATTTAGTTCGCGCCCAAGAAACTCGCCGCATTTTAGATCGTTTGGTGGGTTACACTCTCTCTCCTCTTCTCTGGAAGAAAATTGCTTACGGTTTGTCCGCCGGTCGCGTCCAGTCGGTATCAGTACGCTTGCTCGTCCATCGGGAACGAGAACGCCGCGCCTTTATGTCTGGGGGATATTGGGATTTAAAAGCCACCTTGGACCAAAATGAGAACCTGTTTGAAGCTAAACTCGTCACCTTGAAGGGGAAAAAACTGGTAACGGGGAGTGATTTTGACCCCAATACCGGACAAATTGCTAAGGGCAAAGATGTGGTTCTATTGAATGAGGAAGAAGCCACCGCACTGCACGATCGCCTAATTGATAAAACTTGGAAAGTTGCCAATATTGAAGAACGTCCCACCAAACGCCGCCCCTATCCTCCTTTTACCACCTCTACTCTGCAACAGGATGCCAACCGCAAATTAGGCTTATCGGCGCGGGATACCATGCGGACGGCGCAGAAACTGTATGAAGAAGGCTACATTACTTATATGCGGACTGACTCCGTGCATTTGTCCGATGAGGCGATCGCGGCGGCGCGATCCTGCGTTGAGAAAAAATACGGCAAGGAATATCTCAGCCCCAAACCAAAACAGTACACCACCAAAAGTAAAGGGGCGCAGGAAGCACACGAAGCTATTCGCCCGGCGGGTTCTACCTTTCGCACCCCCAAAGAAACCCGGTTAAGCGATCGCGAATTCCGACTTTACGATCTAATTTGGAAGCGGACGGTGGCTTGTCAGATGGCGGATGCTCGTCTCACACAAATCACAGTCAATATTGAGGTAGAAGATGCGGGATTTCGCGCTAACGGCAAGCGCATAGATTTTCCTGGTTTTTTCCGCGCCTATGTGGAAGGTTCTGACGATCCCGATGCCGCTTTGGAAAACCAAGAGGTGTTGTTACCCACTTTAAAAGCGGGGGATACGCCTAAATGTAACGAATTAGAAGTCCTACAACATGAAACCAAGCCTCCTGCCCGCTATTCCGAAGCATCCCTTGTAAAAATGTTGGAAAGTGAGGGTATTGGTCGTCCCAGTACCTATGCGAGTATTATTGGCACTATTGTCGATCGCGGCTATGCCCAAATCCGCAATAAAACCCTAATTCCTACCTTTACCGCTTTTGCTGTCACCAGTTTATTAGAGACACATTTTAACGACTTGGTAGACACTCGTTTTACTTCCCGCATGGAACAAACCCTGGATGATATTGCCACGGGAGAGGTGAAATGGTTGCCCTATTTGGAAGAATTTTATTTAGGGGAAACAGGGTTAGAAAATCAAGTTAAAGTTCGAGAGGAAGAAATCGATCCCGGTGTTGCCAAAGCTGTTAATTTAGAAAATCTCGATGCGAAGGTCAGAATCGGTCGTTTCGGTCCTTATATTGAGGTAGAAAATGGCGAGGAAAAGATTGCGGCTTCTATTCCTCCTGATTTAACTCCGGCAGATTTGAATCCCGAACAAGTTGAAATTTTGATCCGGCAAAAATTGGAAGGTCCTGATAAATTAGGATTACATCCGGAGACAGGAGAACCGATTTATATTCTCACGGGAAATTACGGACCTTACGTGCAGTTAGGGGAAAAAACTGAGGAGAATAAAAAGCCCAAACGTGCCTCGCTTCCCAAAGGAATGAAACAGGAAGATTTGACTCTCGATATTGCTGTTAGTTTATTGGCTTTGCCGCGAACTTTGGGGGTTCATCCCGCAACAGAAGCGAAAATTCAGGCCAATAATGGACGTTTTGGACCTTATGTTGTTCAAACTCAAGGCAAGGAGAAAGATTATCGTTCGATTAAGGCTCCCGATGATGTTTTAACGATTACTTTAGAACGTGCTTTAGAGCTTTTGGCGCAACCGAAAAAAGGACGCGGAAAGGGTTCTAAAACGCCGTTACGGGAGTTAGGAAAACATCCTGATGATGACGCACCGATTAATATTTATGAAGGTCCTTACGGGAAATATATCAAGCATGAAAAAATTAATGTTGGTATTCCCGAAGGAGAAACAGTAGAAAGTGTAACCTTAGAAATGGCTTTGAAGTTGTTGGCCGAAAAAGCAGCAACGAAGAAAACAACGCGAAAATCTACCACGAGGAAATCCACAACAACTAAAGCTAAAAAAACGACCAAAGCTAAAACGACAAGGGCGAAAAAGTCAACTAAAGCGAAGGATGAAGAAAAATGAGTCAAACTCTAGCAAGTATTAGCTGGACGAGTCGCGATTTAGAAGCACTTCCTGATAATGAATGGGTTCGTTATGAGATTATTAATGGAGAACTTTTTATGACGCGATCGCCTCATCGCAGACACCAACAAATTAGCGGCAAAATTTTCCGGCAATTAGATGCTTGGTCTGAGTCTAATAATTTGGGTGAAGCGATTATTATGCCTGGTTTGATTTTCTCTGATGCTGATAATGTCTCGCCGGATGTGGTTTGGGTGAGTCACGAACGATTAGAAGAAATAGAAGATGATGCGGGGCATTTATGTGGTGCGCCTGAATTGGTGGTAGAAGTGATTTCGCGAGGAGGACAAAATGAACGCCGCGATCGCACTGCTAAACTCAAACTCTATTCGCTACAAGGAGTGAGAGAATATTGGATCGTCGATCGCTTTAACCGACAAGTAGAAGTTTATCGGCGAGAAAATGCCCAGTTAAGTTTAGCTGCAACGTTATTTGCTGAAGATGAAATAAATTCGCCTTTTTTACCTGGATTTTCCTGCGCGATCGCCTGCTTTTTTCCACATTAATAGCTAGTATTATAGTTGATAGTTGATAGTTGATAGTTGATAGTTGATAGTTGATAGTTGATAGTTGATAGTTGATAGTTGATAGTTGATAGTTGATAGTTGATAGTTGATAGTTGATAGTTGATAGTTGATAGTTGATAGTTAATAGGAGATCATTGAAAAAGAGGATTTTGAATTAATAAAGTCTCAGCAGCGATCGCGTCGAGGGGTTTAGAAAATAAATAGCCTTGTCCGTAATCGCATTGAAGCTGTCGTAATTGCAGAAATTGCTCCTGGGTTTCAATGCCTTCCGCGACTACGGTAATCTCTAAACTTCGAGCTAATTCTAAAATAGTTTTGATGATATTTAAACTTTCTGATTCGTAAGTTAATCCTTTCACAAAAGATTTATCGATTTTTAATAAATTGAGGGGAAAGCGATGCAACCGTCTCAAGGAAGAATAACCAATCCCAAAATCATCTAAACTCAAGTTAACCCCCAAAGCTCTTAATTGATTCAGAATTGCGATCGCATCTTCTTCATTAGCGGTTAAACTACTTTCAGTGATTTCCAACTTTAAACAGTGACTATCCAACCCAGTAGCCTCAAGTACCGAACGAACTTGCGTCACCAATTCTGGCTGCAAAAGTTGACTGGGAGAGAGATTGACCGCTACAATTAACCCAGAGCAATGCTTCAATTGAGTTTGCCAAGTCTGCAATTGATAACAGGCTTTATACAATACCCATTGTCCCAAAAGATCGATTAAACCCGTTTCTTCGGCTAGGGGAATAAATTCAATAGGAGACACTAAACCGCGCTGGGGATGCTGCCAGCGCACTAGGGCTTCAAAGCCAATAATTCTACCCGTCTCAAGTTTAATAATCGGTTGATAATGAAGGCGAAATTCTTGCTCTAATCGAGTCTCAATACCCCCAAGGGCTTGACGAAAATCACTTTCAAGCTGCCACAGGGAAATTGCAGCCTGATGGAGTTGTGGGTTGAAAATAGCATGGCGCTGCTTACCTTGCAGTTTGGCTTGATACATGGCAATACGAGCGTGGTTTAACAACTCTTCTGGGCAGTGTGTGGATTCCCAAGATAGGGCGATGCCAATACTAATACGACTAAATGCTTGCTGTTCTTCTAGTTGAAAGGTCGTTTGTAAACACTCGTCAATAGTGCGAGCCAAAAAAATCACTGTAGCGCTGCTGGCAGGATAGGGATAAAAAATGAGAAATTCATCTGCACCCCAACGCCCTAACAGACATTCTCCAAATAATGAACCTTTGAGAATCTCCCGCAGGCGATCGCTCACAGCCAAGAGCAAGCGATCGCTCGATCCTTGACCCCGATCGGCGTTCAGATCGCCAAAGCGATCCAGATTCAGCACCAAGAAGGCGTATTTTTCCTCTTTTTTAACTCCAACTCGTTTTAATTGTTGCAAAAAGTAGGAATGTTTTGGCAATCCTGTCAAGGAATCGTAGAAGATTGCCCGCACGGCGATCGCTCTCATTTGGACGAGACGCTGCAAGAGGGTGACGAAAACAGTAACGCTCAATACCGCGATGGGGGCAACGACGGGCAGGAGATATTTCCCATAAAAACCCAAACCGCACAAAAGTAACCAACCAACGATCGCCCCCAAACTCAGAGCGATTTGCGTTCGCATCCGCTTCGGCGTTAAGTTAAAACTGAGGAGAGTGCCGATCGCCCCATAAATCAACCAAGCGGCGATCGCATTGGTGGGGTATAGGGAATGAAAAAAACCGCGTCCCAAGAGATTATCAATCGTGGCGGCGTGCAGGTAAACGCCATTGGTGGGTGGATCGACATCATAGGGGGTTTTCAGGGGATCGAAACCCATGGCCGTCGCTCCCACCAAAACAATTTTATCGGTAAAGGCAGACTCGGGAACTTTACCCCGAATTGTATCTGCTAGGGAATATTGCGTTGCTTCTCTTGCCTTTCCCGGCCAGTCGATCCAGAGAGGGCGATTTAATTGCGGTAAACTTAACTCCAAGGATTTAATAGAGGTGACGGCTAAACCCAAACTGAGAAAGCCTTGGACTTTAGGTTCGATCGCCTGGGTCGTACCGGATAAATTTTGAGTGAGGGCAATGTAACCCTCGGCGATCGCGGCTTGTTGCAGAGATGGGGGAGAATGCAATAAGCGACCGTTTCGATTCCAAGCGACGGGAAGAATGACAGGAATACCCTGTTTCATGCCTTGGGCTAAAAGGTCATCTTCTTGGGTGTCCTCCGGCATCAGCACGTCAAAAACAATGGCTTGGGGCTGCGATCGCTTTAAAATAGCGAGTAATTTGGTGTAGGGCGATCGCGACCAAGAAAGGGTTTCTAATTCTTCAATCGCTTTTTCATCAATGCCAACAATTACGATGCGATCGTCCCAACTTCGCGACCCTCGCAGGCGAAATAACAAAGTATTGGCTCGATTTTCCAAGGGTTCAATAAACCCTGCGATTTGCAATCCTCCAACGGCTAACGCAGCAGCAACTCCGCCGAAAAAACGCTGCCACATTCGGATTTCAGATCCTCTGTTGCATCGGAATTGCTGAAAAAATGCCTGCCAACTCATAAGGATATCGCATTCAAGAAAAGAGAAAATCCAGTTACATTATTGACCTAGATTTAAACCCAGATCGATAAGATTCTCCTATTCTGACACGCTGTTCGCAAAAAAAGGTCTTCTCAAATCAGAAAAAACTCTTCGGATTAGCAATAGAGATACTCTTTTTGCCTTTTTAACATCGGATTTACTCTTTTAGCAGAGGAAAAAGAGAAGAAAGAGGAAAATATTGGCGATTTATTTTCCTCTACCGATTGACAACACTAACTACACAAACAACACTTACAATTTTCGCCATTCACATCACAACACTGACAGCAGCGAGTTGCGAAATTATTAATCTCTGGGGACGCGAAACAATTTACTTTTCCCAGCAAGGAGACGGCCATGAAAATAGTCAAAAAACATTTGGCTTTGACCACGAGTAGCACCCTGAAAATTTGCGTTTATGTTTACATTCCTCCCAGTTCACAAAGATGCGATCCTGCGGAGCAATAATCTTGAGAAGTTTTTTATTTTTCTCTCGATGAAGTTTATTTTACGCCCCAAATTTTAATTATTCCATCCCGACTTCCACTGAAAAGTCCCTGACCCTCTGGATCGATCTCTACGGCAATTACGGAGTCTAAATGGCCTTGTAAACTATATTGCAGTCGTTTGGTTCGCAAATCCCAAATTTTAATGGTTTTATCGCTACCACCGCTAAAAATGGTTTGTTCGTCTGGACTCAGACAAAGAGCGTTGACTGCTCCCAAATGACCGATAAAGCGATGTTTTAATTGCCCCGTGGACAAGTCCCAGACTCCAATGGTTTTATCAATACTGCAACTGAAAAGGGTTTGGCGATCGCGGCTCCAACATAATCCTGTAATGCCCTCTCGATGGGCGAGAAAATGTCGGTACATTTGTCCGCTTGCCAGTTCCCAAACTTGAATTGTGCCGTCGCCATTGCCACTGGCAACGAACTGCGATCGCCCATCGATGGCAAGGGTATCGAGGGAATTTGCCGCTCCGGTGAGGGTTCGCAAGAGGTTCCCCGTACTGGTGTCCCAAAGGCTGAGAGTGCAGCCAATACCGCCGCTCAGGGCAGTTTTCCCATCGGCAGTGAGGGACAGGGATTTAACAAAATTGGCGCGACCTGCCATTGTTCGTAACAAACGACCGGTTTTTAAATGCCAAATATTAATGGTGCGATCGCGACTGCCCGAGGCGATGATGTTACCATTCCTGGGAATCGCAACCGCCGAAACCCAGTCGGAATGACCGATCAAAGAATTCTTTTGCTGTCCGGTGCTAATATCCCAAACCCCTAACGTTTTATCTCGACTGCTACTCACTAAAATTTCACCATCGGGACTGACGGCTAAATCCGTCACTTCTGCAATGTGAGCTTGTATGGTAAAAATACAGCTAAACAGTTGCCAAGGGTTATAAGTTCTCAAGGACAGCAAAATCTTTAATTCTGTTCTCTTCTGTTCTTGTAAATATTGGCGTAACAAACAGTAGGCAAACCAGCAAACTCGCGGAGAGGGATCGTGTAGGGCAGCGATCGCCAGATCGATGCCTGGGGAACCGTATTGTAGAACGTCCCCTAGGGCAGATAAGCGCAGATTTTCGTCTCGACTCTCGAAGCGAACTTTCAGCCCAGGCAATCCCCCTAAAACCGCACTCCCTCGCGGCAAGGAAGACTGTCCGCCCAGAACGGCATCATAGGGTTTGAGGGGTTGGCGATGGTTGTGCATGATGAGAGGATTTTTTGATTACCTAAGGAGATGCGATCGCTCTTGAACCACACGCTTGTAAGTCTTTTCGGTTTCTTGAGCCAAATCGAACCAATTAAAGCGGGCGTGTAAATCCTGATAAGCATTATCGATCAACCATTGAGCATATCCAGGATTTTTGAGGACTTCGAGAATGCCCCAAGCGAGGGAGTCGGGGTTATTGGTTTGGGTGACTATTCCGGTTTTGGTATGGCGCACGACTTCGGGTAAACCGCCAGTGTCGGAAACTACGGCGGGAACCCTAGCAGCAAAACTTTCTAAGACTACAATACCAAAAGGTTCGTACAAACTGGGGAAAACTGCACAATCAGCAATGGTTTGGAAGCGATCGAGGTCTTCTTCGGACATGAAGCCAGTGAAGTAACAATTGTTCCAAATTCCTGTATTCCATGCCTGTTCTTTGAGGCGATCGGTATTGCCGCCGCCAATAATCACAAATTTAGTATGTCCCCCCATTTCGGCAAGGACTTTAGGGGCTGAGGCGATGAGAACAGACATACCTTTTTCATAAGTCATGCGCCCTAAATAGTAGACAATCTTTTCGCGATCCTCGGCGAAACGGCGACGAAAATGGGTCAAGTTAAAATTCGGATCTCGTTCTTTTTTATGGGGGCGAATGCCATTATAAACAATGTCGATTTTATCCCCAGGAGTGCCAAAAGCCCGCCCGAGTTCTTCTTTCATATAATGGCTGCAAACAATGACCCGCCAGGCTTCATAAATGAGATTGTATTCTTTGCCGTGAATGTAGCGATGAGTATCGTTATAGAGACCGTTATAGCGACCGTACTCCGTGGCGTGAATGGTGGCGATGAGGGGCAGTTTAAAGGCGTGTTTGAGGGCGATCGCCGCATCTCCCACTAACCAATCGTGGGCGTGGATGAGGGCAAAATCCCCCTTGTCTCGCAATAATTGACCGCCATAGCTGCCCATACTTTCATTCATATTTGCCACCCAATGAAAGAAGTCATTTCCGGGGGGGACGGCGACGCGATGAAGATGAACCCCCTCAACGATTTCATTGCGGGGGGTGGAGCCAAATTCGACGGTAACGAGGTGAATTTCGTGACCTAACTGAACAAATTCTGGATACAATTCGGCAACGTGACGGGCAATGCCTCCAACAATGCGGGGGGGAAATTCCCAAGCTAAGACTAAAATCCTCATCGATTATGCAAACCTTAATTTAATCAAAAACAATAAACTCACTCAAATTCTATATTGACGAACAACGCGATCGCCAATAAAGCCCACCAAGGGTTTAAAAATGGGGCTGAGTTCGGCGCGACTGAGTGCCAAACTGGGAAAAGGGCGGCTGCCATAATCCTGTCCTATTTTCAAGGGAAAAACCCGGTTGGGTTCGAGGTGAACGAAGGCTCCCCCCGCACCCTGTAGGATGGCCCAAACTGCGGCAATATCCCAGATTTTAGGGGTTGCTTCCACTCCCCCCAGGGATGCCCCGCAAGCGACGAGGGCAAGGTTATAACTGGCAACGCCGATGGAACGAAATTTACAGGGAAAGGGATTTTTGAGAATATCCAGACTGCGGGCGCAGAAGTTAAATAAATGATTGAAACTGGGGTCATCTGGGCTGGTATGAATGGTTTTCCCGTTTAAGTAAGCGCCTTTTGGCATGATCAGATCGGTTTGACCCGACCAATAGCCGTAAAAGACTTGGCGCAGGGGGGGGAAATTCAGGAAGCCAAAGACGGGGGTGCCGCGATAGAGTAAGCCCAAGGATATGCCCCAAACGGGAATTCCTCGCGTAAAGTTGGTGGTGCCGTCGATGGGGTCTACCACCCAGCACCAGTCTCGATCGGGGAGGGTGTGAGTGGTTTCTTCAGTGAGAATGCCATGATCGGGAAAAGTGGCCGCGATCGCGCTGCGAATTTCGCGATCGCACCAGCGATCGGACTCAGTGACTAAGCTACCATCGCTTTTGCGATCGGCGCTAACCTGGCCAAAGTCTCGCATCAAGCGATGTCCCAATCCTTCCGTGGTTGTTTTACAAAAATCTAAAACCCGATACCAAAACTCTGCCATGACCTGATTCCCTTAGCGATTGACTATCAACTATCAACCATCAACTATCAACTACTATCCATCTAACTCGCTTTCCATGATCGTTGCAATAGCTTGTTTGGAGGTAGATTGGAATTCTTGGACATCAACGCGATCCAAAATGGCGATCGCCAGCAACATTCCCAGGGCTTGCAGGACAAAAACGGAACTATAAGCCAGGAGAGGGGCTTTAAAGAGAAATCTACCTAAGTCTAGAATAGAGCCTCCCGACCAAATGGCGATCGCCCGAGCCAGGGCTTGAGCCAGTCCCCAGACTCCGATAAAGGTGCCCGCCGTTTCTGCTGCTGTCAAGTCTAGCATGAGGCTAATGGCTCCAATGGTGGCAAAACCGGCGGCGATCCCAAAGACGAACATGGCGCTTTTTAAGGCGAGGGGGTTTTGGGTAAACCCTGCACTAATAATAATCAGGAAACAAATTGCGACCAATAAGCAACCCAGTTTGGTGGTGTTTTTTTTGCCCAAACGCGGCACCACTAAAAAGCCCGTGGTACCGTAGCCCAATAAAATCCCCATACCCCAGAAGGAGTTGAGGGCAGTAGTTTCCCCGATGGACATCCCGAAAACTTCCCCACCGTAGGGTTCTAAGACTGCTTCTTGCAAAAATAACCCAATGGTCATAACCAGTAGAAAAGAGAAGAAAAAGCCCGTTTGACGGCTGGAGGTGAGGACTTTGAGGGCTTTACCCAGGGTCATGCCATCGCTTCTCTCGTTGAAGGACGATCGCGACGCATATAAGGAATAGCGTTTCTCGACTCCCCAGGTGGCGATCGCGGCGAGTCCCCAGACGATACAGGGGACAATGAGGAAAAGGGTATTAATGGGACCTTGGAGGGCTTCTAGGGGGGTAAGGGTTCCCACTTGGTCGATGTTTTTGAGGAAGACTTTACCACTGATGCCGCCAATCACAATTCCCACCATTAACATAGACCAGACAATGGCGACAATTTTGGAGCGATTGTCTTCTTCGGAAATATCGACTAACATCGCGGTAAAGGGGGTAGAACTGGCGCTGACGGCTAAACCATAAAGGGCAAAAATCCCTGCTAATAAGATTGTTAACAATGTCGTTTGCTGATTCCAGACCCAACCTCCTGTTGTTTCCATCACTCTAGCCAGTTGCCAAACTACTTGCACCGCAGCAAAGACCATCACGCCAAAGACGGCGGTACCGGTGAGGACGTAACCGGTGCGGTGAGTACCAAAGAGAGGTTTTGCGTCGGAGAGTTGCCCGAACCAAACCCGTGCGGGGGCGATAAAATAAGGAGCAGCAATGACTCCTGCTGTAACGCCTCCAGGGATGCCGAGTTCGCTAATCATGACTCGGTTGAGAACTGCAACGGTAAGGACGGACATCATCCCCAGTCCTAGGTTAAAGAGTCCCAAACGGAAGATGGTGGGGAGTTCAATTTGGGGTTTGGGGGGAATCTCGGGTTTCAATAAATCGTCGGTGGTTATCATTGGAAAATTGCGATCGCATTGTTGGATTTTACTGTAAATAGTAGAGAGGTTAAATTTAACCTCTCTACTTATCTGCGATCGCGATGCAAATTGCCTTATTCATTAGTGGTTGAGTTTTCCTTCTCCAACCACTGCAACAAATCCTCCAAAGTCGCAAAATCAAACTGTGCATCCGTCAGCTTTTCCAACTGCAAAAGAGATAGATTGGCTATCTTTTCCTGTATATTATGCAGTATTATAGTTTGTTGATTGACCTGTAGTCTTGTTTTCATAGAAATGCTTAAAGTGGTGTTATTTTTTTGATGCACTTTAATATGTTATTTTTTGTATGTTACTTTTTGTCGTAATTTTTAATTGTACTCTTGCTCTCATAAATTTCTATGTCGCATGGAAAATTCTGCGTTTGCGAAAAACCCTCGCTAATGTCACGCAAACTCTCATTTCTCTCGATCGCACTCTTTATAATATCTTTCATCCTGCACCAGGTTATATTTATAAAGCACAGCAAGGAAGCGCTGCACTTCGCGATCGCTACAGTAAACTAGAACAACAACTTCAACAAGTTAAAAAACTCCTAAACCTCCTCAATATTATTCTCGGAATCTGGCCGAAGATTAGTAGAAAGCAAAGTTGATAGTTGATAGTTGATAGTTGATAGTTGATAGTTGATAGTTGATAGTTGATAGTTGATAGTTGATAACTGATAACTGATAACTGATAACTGATTACCAAGGGCTACCAATTAAAGTAAACCCACTCCAAAAATAAGGGTGACGGAAATCAAGATCGCCCAATTCTGCTAATTCGGGAGTGAGGGGAAAACTGGTATCAGAGATGAAAATATTACCTCCTGCTAATCTTGTTTCTCCGCGTAACATTGCCAACTGCGCTTGACGTAGGGCTTCAACTTTAATAGGTGCATCTCGTAGGTAATCGTAAAAGCCCCCCATTAAAGCCAGAGTGCCTTCATCGCTAACATACCACAAACTCCCTAAAGCTGATTTGACCCCTGCTGCGACGGCTAACCCCGCAAAACCCAATTCTGCTTCTGCATCCCCCAATGCTGTCCGACAAGCACTCAAAACCAATAATTCCGTAGCAGGGTTATTGAGGTTCAACTCTCGGAGGCGATCGAGGGGAAGTTTGCGATCGCCCAGTAGAATATAAGATTGACTGGGTTTTCCGGTTGTAAATTCGGCGTGAGTTCCCAAATGGACGATGCCGTAAGGTGTTTGCTGACGTTCGCTTTTGAGCTTTTCTAAATTAAATCCTTCATTGAGAAAAAATTCTCCTGGCCAAGATTTGCCAATAATCTCTAATTCTAAAGGAACGGCGGGTAAAGGGCTTTGGCTGGTAAACTCAGAGGCTCCCATCGCTAGAATTTCAATATTCCTCACATCTTTGTAAATTGTATCTGTGAGAGAAATACTGGGCATTAAACCCACAGAATAACGTTCGATGAGGAATTTCTCACCATCGTGAAGAGCAGCGATGGGGAGCGATCGCAAGCCGGAATGCAGAATAAAGGCAATATTATCAATTTCTCGTGCTTTGAGGTCGGCTTCGAGAGGCTCCACGATCCATTGGTACAATTGGCGAGAAGAGGGGAGGAAAGAGGTGGGACGGTTAACATTAGTAATTGTACTTCGGAATCGATCGGCTTGTTGCATTACCCGCTCTCGGGTAGCTTCGGGTAATTGTCGCACGACAACTTCATCATTAGTTGTAACCATCACCAATTGTAAGATATCCCGATCGCCGATATTGGAGGATTGAGATAATTCTAAGCCGCGATCGCTAAAGTGGAGGAGATCGGCGGAAGCAAAAAGGGTTTCGGAAGGGCGATCGGCGATCGCGGAACCGGAAAACATCACATAAACGATAGCAGGATTCCTGCCTGTTTTTTTGGCAATATCTCGCAAGATGTCCTGCACTTCTTCAAGGGTTGGAGTCTCAACATCATCCAAGTTAAAATAGTCTGTAAATTCCTGGGCGATCGCCCCTTCAATTTCCTCTACTCCAGGATCGAAGAGAGAATTTCCCGACTGATTTTCTACAATGGGGTTTTTGTAATTTAAAACCGGTGTTGCTTCATTACATTCAAGCAGACAGGGGTTCTCAAAGGTTGTACTGGAATTTGTACTAGCACTTACGGTTGCTGCATTAGAAGAAACAACGTCACTGGCATTAACATCAAAAATGGCGATCGTGCCGGGGAAATCTGTCGGGGGAGTATAAGTGAGGATATCCCCAGGAGAGATGGTGATAGAAGACCCGGCGATCGCCGCGCCGTTTAATGTCAAGGTGCCAAGACTGGTAAAATTATCCAAAGTAAAAATAAGATTATCCAAATCCACATCATTAGCCAAAGCAGCGAGATTTTCGTAACTTAAAGTGAGGGTATCTCCCGAACTTACCGTTGCGGAAAACGCGCTTATCGTCGGTGGACTGTTAATGGAAGTAATACTAATTCCAGGAGGTGTTCCCAAAGCGAGTCCTCCATTGGCCAACACTGCAAAAGAACCCGAAGCAAGCTGAGTTGCAGCATTTAGTCCTCCCTTCGTCCCATTTGTCGTTGAACCTCCTACCGTAAAATCAATATTATTAAACCCTCCATCGTGAGTAATGGCGATCGTTCCCGCACCTCTTCCCGTGGAGGTGTCGATTGTATTACCATTGGCTAACATTCCCGATCCTCGCACCAATCCATAGGCATCGATCGCAACCCTTCCTCCCAGGAGAATGTCAGCATCACCTGCCGTGGTATCAATAGTGGTAAAGGTAATATTGCTGCCTGGAGTACGTCCCGAAATAATAGTGACATCACCTCCCCTTGCCATCATACCTCCATCTATATTCCTGCCATGGGTCTCGATCGCCCCAGTAATATCGATCGAACTTCCCGCCGTTAGGGTAATATTTCCTCCTGATGCGGTTGTGCCACCACCAGTAAATTTAGCACTGGTATCGAGGCTACCTGTCGCGATCGCGCCTCCCGCCTGCATGGTAATATTCCCTCCAAAGGCTAACAAACCTGTAGTAACACTCTTAGATGTATCAATTGTTGCTGCGGTTGTATTGATATTACCTCCCGCAATAAGCGCCACATTGAACTGCTTACCACTATTCATGTCACCATTGGTAATATCGGCATTGACGAAAATATCATTGGCAGCATTGAGAGTTAAGGTTAGATTGCCATAAACCGTAGTTGGATTAATCGCCGTGGCAACGGTAATATTTCCCTGTTGATTGCCTGTATTTCCTGTTGTAATTGTAACATTAAAGCCTGTTGCCAAAGCGGTTAAAATATCTGTCACATTAATTTTTGCATCATCACTGGTCGGGGTAAAAATACCACCAGCGAAACCCCCGCCACTGGTCATATTAGTAATGGTAACATTACGAGGATCGAGCAACCATTCTCCTGCATTTCCCGATACTGCACTGGCATCGATAGAAGCACCAAAAACATCTAAATAATTCTTTCCTGAAGTCTCAATAAAGCCTCCATCTCCTCCATTTTGTCCCCCTCTCGCGCTAATACTTCCATAAAACCGAGTTGCATCATCCGACCAAATAATAACCGTTCCCCCATCACCTGTATTCCTAGCATCGGCATTAATGGAAACATTTTCTCCACCAAAATTAAATTGAGCATTGGGAACAGTTCCCCCTCCCAAATAATCTCCACCAACACGAACAATTCCCCCTCCTGTCTCTCCAGAAACATCAATTCGAGCATTATCGAGTAAAGCAACTTTATCGCCTAAAAAATGAACTGTTCCTCCTTCTCCTATCATTCCTGAACTATCAATAATTCCCGTCGAAAGTGCTGTTCCCGCAGCAAAAGGCGCAACAGTTCCCGAATCATTAAATTGTACCGTTTCCTCTCCATTTGCTGTAATTCCCGTATCTGTCCCTGTTAATAACTCTGGCAGATCGATCGCCTGAAAAGCCGCTAAATTTCCTTGACTATCTCGCGGGGGTTCTATCTCTAAACTCAATAAATGTCCTGGTTGATAAATGCGAATTGTGCTGCTGCCAGGAACAGCAGCAATGAGAATATTACCGCCTTCTGTGGTCAGGGTTCCGGTATTAATAACTGCACCACCGAGTAAGGTTAAATTTTGTTCTGGATTTAGGGTTAAATTGCCTGCATTCACAATTGTTCCAGGTTGTTCTAAATCGAAAGCAAATTGAGCAGGATTGCCATTCAAATCAGTATAATTGTTACTACCAGAAACATTAAACCAATGATTCCCACCAAAACCAATTCCTGTGGCTGTTGTTGCCGTAAAATCTCCTGGAACATTTAAACTTGCTCCCGATCCAAATACAATTCCTGCTGGGTTGAGTAAATAGAGGTTGCTATTCCCTCCCGTGACTTCAATTAAACCATTAATAATTGATGGATCGCCCCCAACAATACGACTCAAAATATTTTGAATTTGTGGGTTACTCAGAAACTCAGCAACTTGCCCAGAATTGAGTCCAAATTGCTCAAAACTATGAAATAAATTTGTTCCATCCCCCGATCGCGAACCCCCATCAATGGTAAAATTATCACCAGTTAAATTAACTGTTGTTCCCGTTCCATCATTGGCCGGAGTAATAGATTGAGCAATGACTTTAAGATTTACATTTAAAGTGAGGACTCCGAAAAATGATAGAGTTAAAACTAATAAACTGTTTTGCGATCGCATTGCTTTCACCTCTCTTATATTATAATAGTTTTAAGTTATTAGCGATTAAAACAAATGATAAACAGTAAAATTACTCATTTTTCACCTTCTCTAAATATTTTCGCCATTTTGCTGCCAATTCAATCTCAGTAAAGGGAATTTTAATCGATCGCTCTGAATGCGTCAAACAAAATTCTAACACTGGCGCTCCTTTTTGGGGGAGATTTTCTTCATCAATGGGGCATTCGTTCACTAAAAGACAAATTTTTGCGACATCTTGTAAAGAAAAAGTTTGTAGATTTACTGGTGCTTTTCGAGTCGGTTTTCCCCAGGTAATTTCGCAACCTTTATGCGCCAAAACTGCATAAATGTCATATTTGGCATTATCAAAATTTTTCGCCCAACTTCTATAGGACTCTAATTTTTGATATTCGTTCCATCCTGCCCAAGCTAATCCGAAAAATCCAAATAGCAATGGCAACCAGAGTAACCCTCGTTCCATAAAATCGAGTAAAATAAATCTTAGCAATCATTATAAACGATTTAAAAACAGAATTTAAAATGCTGACCAAAACTCTCGAATCTATTTTAGATGATGCCCTAGCAGGTAAAGATATTACCTCGGAGGATGGGGTTTTTCTCCTCAAAGAGACCCATCCCGAGGCGATCGCCGCGATCCGAGAAACTGGCGATCGCCTGCGTCAGCGCCAAGTGGGAGAAACTGTCACTTATGTGGTTAACCGCAATATTAATTTTACCAATATCTGCGAACAGCATTGCAATTTTTGTGCCTTTCGCAGAGATGTAGGCGATGAAGGGGCATACTGGTTAGACTGGGAACAGATTTTAGAAAAGACTACCGATGCAGTTAAACGCGGTGCAACGGAAATTTGTATGCAAGGGGGATTAAATTTAGAAGCTAAGATCGAGGGTAAATCTCTTCCTTATTATTTGCGTTTGGTGGAGACAATTAAAAGCGAATTTCCGCAAATTCACTTACACGCTTTTTCCCCCCAAGAAGTGCAGTTTATCGCCCGAGAAGATAATTTGTCCTATGCTACGGTTATTGAAGCATTACAAGCGGCGGGAGTCAATTCTCTGCCTGGAACCGCCGCAGAAATTCTCTGCGATCGCATTCGCCGTATTATTTGTCCAGAAAAAATAGATACAAAAACCTGGCTAGAAATTGTTGAAACTGCTCAAAAATTGGGAATGTATACCACCAGTACCATGCTTTCCGGTCATATTGAAAAGCCGGAACAACAAATTATTCATTTAGAACATTTACGCAATTTACAACAAAAAGCAATTAACAATAATTATCCAGCAAAATTTACTGAATTTGTTCTTTTGCCTTTTGTCGGACAATTTGCCCCTCCTAATTTACGCCGTCGAGTCGGGCGAGATCAACCCAATTTAGAAGCCACTTTACAACTAACAGCAGTAGCAAGAATTTATTTGGGAAATTGGATTATTAATCATCAACCCAGTTGGGTAAAATTGGGACTAAAAGGCGAACAAGAAGCCTTAAAATGGGGTTGTAACGATCTGGGCGGCACTCTCATGGAAGAACATATTACTACAATGGCTGGAGCAAAAGGCGGAACAAATATGACCGTGGAATCCTTACAACAAGCAATTATTGCTGGCGATCGCCCTTATCGAGAACGAACAACCTTATATTCTTCAGTTTGCAGTTAATTTGTTAGACAATTCTCTCAGTTAAACTAATTTTAGATTGAACTCAAGGTTAAAAATACAATTCAATGGATATTTATAAATTAGGAATTAAACCGCTTTTATTTTCTGGATTAAAAACCGATCCAGAATTGATTCATCGCAATACTTTAAAATGTCTCCATTGGTTGGATTCTCATCCCAAAAATCTTCTGGCAATTTCTCTGCTACATTCTTTAGAAGCATCTTGCTGTATTAAAGATAGTAGATTAGAACAAACTTTATGGGGACATAAATTTTCCAATCCTTTGGGATTAGCTGCGGGGTTTGATAAAGATGGTATTGCGGCAGGAATATGGCATAAAATTGGTTTTGGGTTTGCAGAATTGGGAACAGTTACTTTTCATCCTCAAAGTGGAAATCCTCCACCGCGTTTATTTCGCTTGTTAGAAGATGAAGCAGTTCTTAATCGCATGGGGTTTAATAATCAAGGAAGCGAAGTTTTACAACAAAATTTAAAACAGCGAGAGAAGCAATTTGCTATTCCCATGGGTATTAACTTAGGTAAATCTAAAATAACCCCTTTAGAAACAGCAGCCGAGGATTATTTGGGCAGTTTTCAACGCTTGCAGAATTTAGGGAATTATTTCGTTATTAATGTTAGTTCTCCCAATACTCCTGGACTGCGATCGCTGCAAAATAGTCAGCAACTATCCTCAATTTTAGAGGCTATTCAACAGGAAAATCAAGGACAAAAACCGATCCTCGTAAAAATTGCACCGGATCTAGAATGGGAGGCGATCGCATCTGTTCTCGAATTGGCTAAAATGTATCAACTTGCGGGAATTATTGCAACCAATACCACCATCCGCAAGGATTGTTTAAAAACAAGCATCATTACCGCAACAGGAAACCCTGTCATGCAAGAAGCAGGAGGTATTAGTGGAAAACCTCTGCGCGATCGCGCTACTGAGGTGATTCGCTTTATTTGGCAGCAGACAGAGGGACAATTACCTATTATTGGTGTGGGTGGTATTTTTACACCTGAAGACGCTTGGGAAAAAATTACGGCTGGTGCGAGTTTAATTCAAGTTTACACGGGTTTGGTTTACGAGGGTCCTTGGATGATCGAGCGCATTTTAAAAGGGTTGCTAGGGAAATTAGAAGAACATGGATTTGAGAATATTGGCGATGCGATCGGATCGGGAAGATAGAGAGAGAAAATCTTTAAGATTGTTGGCGATCGCCATGTCGTTTCTGATGCCATTGCCAAGCATGGTTTATAATCTCTTCAATTTCAGTATATTGAGGAGTCCATGCTAAGATTTTGCGGATTTTTTCACTCGTTCCCACCAATTGCGGAGGATCTCCAGGGCGGCGATCGCGCTCTAATACGGTAAAATCTTTTCCAGTTACCTTTTTAGCAGCTTCAATCACTTCTTTCACCGAAAATCCAGTACCATTGCCTAAATTAAACACTTCAGTTTTCCCCCCTTTTAAAAGATAATCTAATCCCAAAATATGGGCGCTGGCCAAATCGTTTACATGAATGTAATCTCGGATACAAGTGCCATCAGGAGTAGGATAATCTGTGCCGAATATAGAGATAGCATCTCGTTTCCCTAAAGCCGTAAATAAAGTTAGAGGAATGAGATGAGTTTCTGGATTATGATCTTCCCCCAAACGACCTTGCGGATCGGCACCGGCAGCGTTAAAATAACGAAAACGTACCGACCGAAAATCGTAAGCGCAATCCATATCTGTAAGTATTTGTTCTACCATTAACTTACTCCGTCCATAAGGATTAATGGGTTCTGTGGGATGATCTTCAGGAATAGGAAAAGTTTTCGGAACACCGTAAACGGCACAGGTAGAAGAAAAGACAAATTTGTTCACCCCTGCTTTTAACATTGCTTCCAAGAGTGTTAAGGTGCCGACAACATTATTGTGATAGTATTTGTCTGGTGCAGTAACAGATTCTCCCACATAAGCATAAGCAGCAAAGTGCATGACGGCGGTAATATTGCGAGTGGCGAAAAGATTGTCTAAGAGTTGGCGATCGCAGGTATCTCCTACAATTAATTCAACCTTTAAAATATCTTCGGCAAATTCTCGATGTCCGTAAACAAGGTTATCGAGAATAATAACTTGATATCCCGCCTTTTGTAGGGCAAGAACGGCATGAGAACCGATATATCCAGAGCCTCCAGTGACTAAAATTGTTGCTGGTGTTTTGTCCATTTTTTCTACCGTCGTATTGTAATATCAGAATACTTTGCGATACTAGCAATTTTTACGCCTCTTTTTGCATTTTGTAGAGAGGTCACTAGCGAGAGTTAGCACTTTTCAAGTAAATCCCGATCCCATTATGAACTCGGGCAGCCGTGACAGCAGAACGATCGACCAGTTGACCTCCCAGATAAAAAGAGGTAGAACTCCCACCATCTAAATTTAACGCATCCATCATGCCTAACCTTAAGGCCAGCCGAGCCAGTTCGTTGAGAGTGGGTCCCCGTCCCCCAGGACGATTGTGAATAGCCGCAATGATTAAAGTACCTTGGCGAGTGATGCCGATAAGACTGCGAGAAGCGGCTTGACCATTGAAGGCATTACTGAACTTTTCCCCGCTAGGATTAAGAACAAATTGTCCATTTTGGAGCAAAAGCGGACCCGCCCCCATAATCTGGGGATAATTGCCAAAATTGGGCGGTACGGTTTCGCTTTCAAGACTCACTTGAGTCCCCACCGCCAGATCCCGAGAGGAAGCACTGCCCCCGCGAATCGTGAGAAGATAACCCCCGGAAGGAATGGGAAATGCTGACTGTCCCGCTTTTCCCCCCGGAAGTTGTTGGGTAACGCGATCGCCTTCCACTAGAACAATCGTTTCGTTATCGGTGAGGGGGGTATATTGCGCCCCCCATTCCGAGGTATAACGGGCAATTCCTGCCTGTAAGTAGCCGCTATTGAGGAAAAGCACAAACAAGCGTTGACGAGTTGAGGTGACAAGGGTTTCCCGCAGATACAAGCGTCCGATCGCCACATTCCCCGAGTCATCCCAGGCGATCGCCCCCCGATTCAAAATCGGCCCCGAAAACCATTTTCCATCCCGACGAATAGCCCCCAGAGGCAAACGATTATCGCGATTGAAAAAGCCCCCATTAATGGCTGCAAAGGCTTGCCACTGCCGTCCCATCGTCACTAAAGGTTCGGTGCCCTGCATCGATCGCGGGTTGCCCCAAATCGGTCTGAGGGCAATATTGGGATTGCGGGGATTAAATTCTAAGGAAGTGACGGGAAAACGGGTATCATCGGAAGGAACATAACGTCGTTGCCAGCGCATTCCAGGTGCAACAATAATATTTCGTTCTGTCAGGGCATCGGGACGGACATCAACGATCAGTTGGGGAGGAGAAGCCGTCGAGGTGACTTGGAGTTGGTTTCCTGTGGGTAGGTCAATCTGGATTTTAGTGCGTAATTCTCCTGGTTCGATCTTCGCATTCAATTTTGCAGATCGATCTTTGCGGGAAGGGAAGAGTTGAGAAAATAAAGGCAGATTTTGAGATTGGCTGCTATTTTCGCTGCTATCAAGGGGAAACTCCGTGATATTGCTTCCTTCCAGCATAACAACGCCTTCCTTGGGATTTTGGCTGACTTGCCAAAATGCGGGGCGATCGAGAGAAATCGTCATTTTTCCTCCTTCCCCCTGATGTTGTTGTTCGATATTGTTAATTCTGGGGGGAGAAAAATCGATACTTAAAATACTTTCATGGGTTTGCACTTGACAGTTAATCTCTGTGAGGATATCCGTAATATCGAGATAGCGGTAAGCATCGATAAAATGGACGGATAAGGTTTGAGAGATGCCAAACCAGCGAACGGGTTGAACATTGGCATCCTCCGTGTCGAGTAACTCAAGTCCTAAAATGGCTTCAGCCGCAGTATCGCTGAGTCCAGTTCTCGTCTCGTCCCCATCTTGCCACTGTATCCATGCCCCAGAAAAAGTTTTACCATTGAGGGAGAGGCGATCGCCTTTCTCGATGGCGATCGCAGAGGCAACTTCAACAGGGGAATCATTGGCCACCAGCAGGGCTGTAGGAGACGGAGATGGGACAGCGCGATCGCCTGCGGTGAAAACCATTCGCGCCATTGATAAACTGGAAATTAATAACGCGAAAGTGAGTAAGGCGATCGCGATCGCCAATCCCAAGCGCAAAGACATTCTACCCCTTCTCCTGCGCCGCAAGTGGCGGCTGCGTTCTCGGTTACGATACTGATTCTCCATACTCATACTTTTTCTCTCCTGGCGATCGAAACGCGATTTCTTGGACGGATTGGCGATCGAAATAATGTGAAAAATTTGTCAAGTTCAAGCATTCCCCATGATAATGTTCAGACTAACCTTAATTGAATCGCAAGATCGTATTACAATCGATTGCTACGCAAAGCGCAGTGGGATCGATCCCAGAGACTCTGCGAGGGCAAAAGACAAGCGGAAACATTATTTCCCCTTTTTTATACGCCAGATCCATTTTGAGTTGTGCCGTTTGCGGTTCAGAAATGTAGCTGGCTAGAATTCATAGTCTCTCGCCATTTCGTTTGATTCAATCTTGTCTCCTTCCCCAAGTTGCTATTGTTCGTTTAAGTCAAGTCGTAAATATGGAAAACCGAAACTCTTTCTCTTCGCTTCGGCAACACTCAACCCTCTCCGTTGCCGAACATCCCTATCCCGGTCAACCTTGGCTGGTAGAAGAACGGGATGCCTGTGGTGTTGGCTTTATTGCCGATCCGACCGGCAAAAGAACGCATAAACTTGTCCAACAGTCCTTAATTGCTTTGGGATGCTTGGAACATCGGGGTGCCTGTAGTGCCGATCGCGATACAGGAGACGGTTCTGGGGTGATGACCGGAATTCCCCGAGAAATATTTCAAACATGGTTTAGCGAGAATAATATTACAATGCCCGGCCTGGATCGGTTGGGGGTGGGGATGGTTTTCCTACCGCAAGATGAGGAAAAAGCAAAAGAACATCGCGGGTACATTGAAGAAGTGGTTAAGGGGGAAAAATTAGAGTTCTTGGGATGGCGAGAAGTTCCCATTATTCCAGAAATATTGGGACGACAGGCGAAAGAAAATTTACCTCGCATTGAACAGGTCATGGTGACATCTTCGACTTTAGCGGGAGATGAACTCGATCGCGCCCTCTACATTGCCCGCAGTCGCGTCGGTAAGCGCTTAAGCGATGATTTTTACATCTGTTCCTTCTCCTGTCGTACCCTCGTTTATAAGGGGATGGTTCGCGCTGAGATTTTAGAGCAGTTTTACCAGGATTTAGCGAACCCAGATTATCGCAGTGCCTTTGCCGTCTATCATCGCCGCTTCAGCACCAATACCATGCCCAAATGGTATCTAGCTCAACCCATGCGTTTATTGGGGCATAACGGCGAAATAAACACCCTTCTGGGGAATATTAACTGGATGGCGGCACGGCAAAATAATCTTCTCTTCCCCGGTTGGACTTCTACAGAGTTAAAGGGCTTAACCCCGATTGTCAATCAGGAAAACAGCGATTCCTCGAACTTGGATAGTGCGATGGAATTGTTGGTACGGACGGGGCGATCGCCTTTAGAAGCGGCGATGATCCTGGTACCAGAGGCCTATCAAAATCAGCCGGACTTGGATGATTATCCAGAAATTGTCGAATTTTACGACTACTACAGCAGCATTCAAGAACCCTGGGATGGTCCCGCTTTATTGGTCTTTAGCGATGGTAAAACCATTGGTGCGACCTTGGATCGCAACGGTTTGCGCCCTGCCCGTTACTGTATTACCAAGGATAATTACATTGTCGTTTCCTCAGAAGCGGGAGTCGTGAACCTGCCGGAAGCCGATATTGTGGAAAGGGGCAGACTCGGGCCAGGTCAAACCATTGCCGTAGATTTACAAACCCATGAAGTGCTGAAAAATTGGCAAATCAAGCAGCGCGTTGCCAAACAGCATCCCTATGGAGAGTGGGTGAAAAAGTATCGGGTACAAGTATCGCCCCAGTCTTTCGCGGAAACGCCAACTTTAGACCCAACGGCATTATTGCAGGTGCAGACGGCCTTCGGTTACACCGCCGAAGATGTAGATATGATCGTCGTACCGATGGCGACGCTCGGTAAAGAACCGACTTTTTGTATGGGAGATGATATTCCCTTGGCGGTACTCTCCGATAAGCCACGCTTACTTTACGACTACTTTAAACAACGCTTCGCACAGGTAACAAACCCACCAATCGACCCTTTGCGAGAAAGTTTAGTCATGTCTTTGAATATGACCCTAGGCGATCGCGGCAATCTCCTAGAAATTCAACCGGAAAGCGCGAAAGTTCTCAAAATCGAAACCCCGATTTTGAACAATGCAGAGTTAGAAGAAATTAAAACCTCTGGGTTTGCTGTCACGCAACTATCTACTCTCTTTGATGTAGCAACGGGGTTAAATGGTTTAGAAGCAGCTTTGCAGAAATTGTGCAAAAATGCCGCAGAATCAGTCAAAGCAGGAAGTAAGATTCTCATTTTAAGCGATCGCGTTTCCCCGAGCAGCGATCGATTATCCGTTATCAATGGGGATAATTTATACATCCCTCCTTTATTAGCAGTAGGGGCAGTTCACCATCATTTGATTCACGAAGGATTGCGGCTGAAGGCTTCTTTAGTCGTAGATACGGCACAATGTTGGAGTACCCATCATTTCGCTTGTTTGGTGAGTTATGGAGCCTCAGCAATCTGTCCCTATTTAACCTTAGAAACGATTCGCGGTTGGTGGCATAATCCTAAAACTCAGAAGTTGATGGAGAATGGCCGAGTCCCTCAAATGACCGTAGAAACTGCCCAAATTCAATACCGCAAAGCCGTTGAAGCCGGACTGTTGAAAATTCTCTCGAAGATGGGGATTTCCCTGCTATCTTCCTATCATGGGGCGCAAATCTTTGAGGCGATCGGCTTGGGTGAAGAAGTTGTGAATCTAAGTTTCAATGGTACAACTTCCCGTTTAGGCGGCATGAATCTGTCCGATCTAGCTAAAGAAATTTGTGCATTTCATCATCGCGCCTTCCCAGAATTGGCAGATAAAAAGTTAAAGAATTTCGGCTTTATTAACTATAAACCCGGTGGGGAATATCACATGGGTTCTCCGGAAATGGCCAAATCCTTACATAAGGCGGTGCGGGGTTTCGAGGAGATGAAAAAAAGCCGCAATGAATCCCCCCTAACCCCCCTTAATAAGGGGGGGAAAGAGGGAAGTGAGTTAATTGCCGAAAATTACGACCATTACGAAACCTATTTACAATACATGGAAGGCCGTCCCCCCACGGCTTTACGGGATTTGTTGGACTTCCAAAGCGATCGCGCTTCCATTCCTATCGATCAAGTGGAATCCGTAGAAGAAATCGTCAAGCGCTTCTGTACTGGGGCGATGTCCTTGGGATCATTGTCACGAGAAGCACATGAAGGATTGGCGATCGCCATGAACCGTTTAGGAGGAAAATCCAACTCCGGAGAAGGAGGAGAAGACCCCCAACGCTTCCTCACCATTAACGATGTGGACGAAAACGGACATTCTCCCACCTTCCCCCACCTGAAAGGACTGCGAAACGGCGATAGTGCTTCCTCCTTTACCAAGCAAGTTGCTTCGGGACGCTTTGGGGTGACACCGGAATACTTAATGAGTGGCAAACAGCTAGAAATTAAGGTGGCGCAAGGGGCTAAACCTGGAGAAGGGGGACAATTGCCTGGACCGAAAGTGAGTCCTTATATCGCCATGTTGCGGCGATCGAAAGCAGGAGTTCCTTTAATTTCTCCTCCTCCCCACCACGATATTTACTCCATTGAAGACCTATCCCAGTTGATTTTTGACTTGCATCAAATTAACCCAGAAGCGAAAGTTTCTGTGAAATTAGTGGCAGAAATTGGCATCGGTACCGTTGCGGCTGGGGTTGCCAAAGCCAATGCCGATGTGATTCAAATTTCCGGACATGATGGCGGTACCGGGGCATCTCCCTTATCTTCCATCAAACACGCGGGAGTTCCTTGGGAATTGGGAGTCACGGAAGTTCACCGAATGCTAATGGAAAACGGGCTGCGCGATCGCGTCCTATTGCGTGCTGATGGCGGTCTGAAAACGGGCTACGATGTCCTAATCGCCGCGTTAATGGGGGCAGAGGAGTATGGCTTCGGTTCCGTGGCCATGGTCGCGGAAGGCTGCATTATGGCGCGAGTTTGCCATACCAATCAATGTCCGGTGGGAGTCGCGACGCAACAAGAACGACTTCGCAAGCGTTTCCCCGGTACTCCCGATCATGTCGTGAATTTCTTCTTGTTTGTCGCGGAAGAAGTGCGGCAATTATTGGCAAAACTGGGCTATCGCAGCCTCTTGGAAGTCATCGGGCGTTCTAATTTGCTGAAAGTGCGCCATAAGCAAGTGACCAAAACCCAACACTTAAATTTAACCTGTTTTACCCTGCCTCCTGTCACTGAAGATCGCACCTTCTTAAACCACGAACCCGTTCACAGTAATGGTGCCGTGTTAGACGATCGCCTCTTAAAAGATGCAGAAATTGCGGCGGCGATCGCCCATCAAGGGGCGGTAACAAAGGAAGTTGACATTGTGAACACCGATCGCGCTACGGGAGCCCGGATCGCCGGGGAAATCGCCAAACGCTACGGCAATTCTGGCTTTGAGGGTCAATTGAATTTGAACTTCAAAGGTGCTGCGGGTCAGAGTTTCGGGGCGTTTAATTTACCCGGTATGATTCTGCGCCTATCGGGGGTAGCGAATGACTACGTGGGTAAAGGAATGCACGGGGGGGAGATTATTCTCACTCCTCCTGCTGAAGCCACCTACGACCCCTCCGAGAATGCGATCGTGGGCAATACCTGCTTATACGGTTCCACTGGCGGTACATTATACGCCAACGGACGGGCGGGGGAACGTTTTGCGGTGCGGAATTCCAAAGGTGTCGCGGTGATTGAAGGTGCCGGCGATCACTGTTGTGAATATATGACTGGTGGAACGATCGTGGCGATCGGTTCTGTGGGTCGCAACGTCGGTGCCGGGATGACGGGAGGTTTAGGTTATTTCCTCGATGAAGATGGCAAGTTTGCCGCCCGCGTCAACCCGGAGATCGTCTCAATTCAGCGCGTGACAACTCCCGCAGGTGAGGCGCAGTTGAAGGAGTTGATTTCTGCCCATGAGTCACGAACCGGAAGTGCGAAGGCTAAGGCTATTCTGGCGAACTGGTCTGAGTATTTAGGCAAGTTCTGGCAGGTGGTACCGCCTTCGGAGGCAGATACGCCGGAAGTGAATGCTGTGGCGAGTGAGGAAAAAGCTCTTTCCTCTGTGTGAGCTTGAGTTAGAATGAACAAGGAACTGAAATTAACTCAGTTCCTTGTTTGTTTAGATGAAATTCCGATAACTTCATTGAGAATGCAATCCTAGAATCTCAGGATAGCTCTGTCAGATAGACAGAAAAATTATAGTTTCGACTCACTTAAACTGTTATAATGATTGTTTAGCTTTCAAGATTTTTTGCTTACACGATAAATCTTGAAATGCGATCGCCAAGCAGTACGAGTAAAACTGTATGTCTAAACCTCAAGCCTTTATAGATTCGGGCTTTTCCTCCCGCGAAGAATTTCGTATTGCATTCTTGTCCAGTCCTGATTTTAAAAGCATCACTCTAAAAAATTTAGATCCATCAGAAAGACAAAACGATACTAAAAATAATAAAGCAAAACGAATTTCTCAGGCAATTGAGACAGGTACAATCTCTAACAATCGCGTTTTATTAGAATACGTTAAACAACCCAGACAATGGTTGAGCTTTAAAATTGGTCAATCTGTTAATGCTCCTAAATTTGAATCTCCTGAAAAATTACTTACAGAGTTTGGCTCAAATACTTGGTATGGACCCATTGTAGCCTCAAATCTTTCCCCAAAATGGTATATTAGAACTTTTACAATTCCGTACTATGTTAAGACAAATATTGATACAGGACAACAGTTTCAAGACAATAAGATTCGATGGACGGTAATTGCTGAAGTAGGAAAAAATTACCTTGCTCTATCATGGAATAATTTTACATACACTCAAATTGTTGAAGATGAAAACAAGATTGTTCCCGGACAGTTTCCCTTCTGGAAATCATATTATATCCCTCAGTGTTTTGATGAATTATCACAATCTTTGCAAGGTCAATGGCAAGAACCTAATTTACATGGTTTAGTTCTTCATACGCTTTGGGACAAATATACAACGAATCATAACTATCGATGGCAACATTTGAGGATTCGAGCAGAAGCATCAGGAGTTGCTTTAAATGCTCATAGTGCAGGAGCATCAGAAATTGATGTCAGAGGTTTGCAAGCCTTATCGAGAACATTAGCAGAGTCAGTAGTAGAATCTGTGGGTGTTTCAGGAGATTTAAAGAAACTAGAGCGTGCTGAAAATGCTGTATTACGCACGCTAGTTAAAGAATGGGGAACAAAGTCTTATGAGTTCCGCCTTGACCAAAACACTCCATCTAGCTCTACTGAAACAGATGAAGCACAAAATCAACAAACCACAGGACTTTTCAAGGCTCACTGCTATTTTGGACTGAAACCTGAATCTAAAACTCAAGATTCTTTACAGCATCTTAAATGTTATTCTGGTTACTATGGAGGTAGTACGAACGCTCTGAGATTTTTACTGAAGGAATTAGGACTTGGAGGCTAAGACCATGCTCAGCTTACAATGGCATCAGCGATTAGATTTTCTATCCAGCGACCAAAAGGCCAAGCTGAGCAAACACTTTAGCAAGCCCGATCAAACCGCTATGGCACATCAATTAGCAGTTCTCCTTGGAATAGATTACACTCATGCTTTAGAAATATTAGTCATTCTAGAAGCGGAAGGACTCTGTGAAAATCAACTTTTAATTTACCATCAATGCGAACCAGATGTTCCTGTTGGTTCAATTCCTTATGGTAAAGGCTTCCCCAATTTACCTTGGTCTTGCCCTGAGTGTGACATAGAAGTTGAAGATTATGATGAATTATTGTTTGATATTTTAGCAAAAGCTAAAGAACCTATTGAGTTTGCTTGATTAAATTATGCCCACTCAAGAAGAGCTTGTTGACTCTATTCTAAAAAGTTTAGAAACATTAGATAGAGACGAGCCTGCAACAGATAAATTAGCGACTTATTGTTATACGGCTGATAAAAGACTCCCAAACACCTTAGAAAAATTTGCCAAGCATCTCAAAATCAAAAATCCCAGTCAATCTCAACTCAAAGAGCGAGGAAATTTATTAGAACAAATTGTATATCTTGTTTTCCAAGGACTAAAAGGTGCAACGAGCTTTAAAAGTTTTCAATCAGCCGGATCTCAGTACGATCTTTTGGTAACTGGAGATAATGAAAAATGGAAAACTGTCTGTGAACTGCTATATCTTGGTTTTACTCAGCGAGGAATTATCACCGAATCTAAAGCGCGAAAAGATAAATTACAAGACAAAGATTTTGCTAGGCTTTGCAGTATTATGGAGTTAAATCTAACTGGATGCGGCTTGGGTATATTTTTTACTTTAGAAGGAGCAACAGGCTTTCCCACAACAGAAAAATCGAACAGACAAAGAAAAATTAGTGATTGCAAACTTCGCCAAGTTATTTTTCATGCTAAAACTCAAAAATATATTGTTGTTTTCGATAAAGATGAAATTCTAAAATTGGGAGAAAATGGAACATTTATAACCATGCTAACTCGAAAAATTCGCGATATCCGAGAGCTTTCTGGTATTCCTCCTGAACCTGTTGAGAATTTCCAAGAAATTGATTTACCTGCTCATTTGAAAGAATTATGAAAACAATTTCGATCGCAGAAGCACAAGCAAACCTCAAAACCGTACTTCAAGACAGCCAAAAAGAGAAAATTATTATTACGGAAAATGGACGAGCGATCCTGTAAATGTGCCAGAATAGAAAAAAGCGCTAGTAATGTATTAACCAAAAACAGATTGTAACATCTTTTTTGATTCCAAGCGATCGCTATTCTCCAATTCACCTAACTTCCTCAGTATTAAACTTTTTTCTACAGTCATGACAACGGGTTTAATAATTGAAGGTTTCAGTAAACCTGCTGCACTCCAATCATTCACTACAAGCTCTCCTAAAACGAGCGTACTTTTCAATTGGCTGGTAATTGCCATTGCGATGAGATCGATATGAATTTGATTATACATATCAGAACTGATAACAATAGCCGGACGCTTTTTGATAGTTGTTTGGTCGGTGAAAGGAAACGGAACTAAAATAACATCTCCAAACTTATAAATTGTCATATTCTGCGTCCTCAGAATTGTCCCATATTTTTGCTAATGAATTTTCTGAGAGTGTCATAGCAGAACGCACTAAAAATCGTTTTTCTCTTTGCATCAATAATTCATCAATAAACTGTTCGACAACCTCAATCTGCTCTGAAGGTAAACGACGCAGTTTTTCCAATAAAACTGATTCTGGATTTGTCATCTTTACTCTCCCAATATCGCATCTTTTAATTTTACCGTATTCTGCGATCGCGCTTCTGAAAAATAAAATTAAGTCTCTTGTTATGGATACCACAATAAAATACAAAGAAATCATTAAAAATATCTTACGAGAACACGCTGAATTCCGAGATTCTATTCCCGATCGCTATCATTCTCATGTTCTATTTGATGACGAAAGAGGGCGCTATACAGCACTATGCACGCACCAAAGCCCAAAATGGGTTGCCTGGGGCTCGAACCCAGAACCAGTCGGTTAAAAGCCGAATACTCTACCATTGAGCTAGCAACCCAGGTGCGTTTTGCACACGAATACCTAGGATAGCAAAAAATTTTCTAAAAGGGAAGAGCTAGGCGCAAATTTTCTAAGATACTGGAGCTTGGGTTGTGTAAAAAAGGTCGGAAAGCCTATCAAAAAGGGCTTCCCCTGCCCGATTCTGCACGATCGCCCTGGCTAAGTCAAAAAATTCTCGATCGGGGGTGCGATCGCTCTCAACAATTTTGCTTGCGGCATAAAAGGTTATATCATCATTACGGAATTCATTGGTATTACCTGTTTTCCAGCAATTCTCCTGACGATGCCAAGAAATCGATCGCCCTCTCAAAGTCAACTGAAACCATTCAATCTCATCTTCTCGCAGGTCTATAAAGAGATCGAAATACGGTTCTCCTCCCTGATACCATACCCGCTCTATTCCCGCAATACGGTCGTGACTGAGGAGTTTGCGATCTATTTGTCGCAAAGAATGACTGAGGGAGTGAATTTCTGTGGGTTGCATTGATTGGAGTTGAATAATTATCTTTTAATGAGTACGGATTAACTCGACAGAATCTCTCCCATCTACATCTTGCAGATAAACTTTTACTTTTTCTTCCGAAGATGTGGGTAAATATTTGCCCGTAAAATCTGGATGAATGGGAAGTTGCCGATGTCCGCGATCGACTAACACTGCTAAATAAATACTCTCTGTTCTACCATATTCGGGAATTGCACTAAATGCGGCTCTGATGGTTCGTCCTTTGTAAATTACATCATCCACCAAAACAATATTTTTTCCGGTTAAATCGAAAGGAATCTTTGTTTTAGCCGGAGTCCGCATTCCGACGCGATCGAGATCGTCCCGATAAAAGGTAATATCTAAGGCACCGACGGGAATTTTAATTCCCTCTAACATTTCGATTTGATTTGCTAATATTTTTGCGAGAGGAACTCCTCGCGTATAAATGCCTAAAAGAATAGTATTAGAAAGATCGCTTACTCTTTCGACAATTTCAGAAGCAAGACGGGTAATGGTACGACGCATTTCGTCGGGGGAAAGAATTTCAACGATCGCGGCTGACATACGGCGTTGTTTATCGTGGTTATAAGTCTACTGTAGACAAAATTGCCACAAAATTTCACTATCTTGGCCAACTCCATCTATGCTATAGTATAACAGTATTGTGAGACTAATACAAAACAACGAATATGGAACGGGTCAATCGCAAAACCTTACTGTATCAGGCAGGGCGATCGGAGAAAATTTATCAAGTCGATCTTTGTCGAATGGACGGCGATCGCTATCTGGTTAACTTCCGATATGGACGACGGGGAAAACAACTCAAAGAAGGCTCAAAAACCGTTGCTCCTGTTACTTTACAACAAGGGGAGCGCATTTTCAATCAGCTAATCTCCTCTAAATTAGCGAGTGGCTATCGCGATGTGAGTGAGGAAACTAATATCGAATATAGTACCCCGTCCCCCCAACCCGATGCGGCTCCAAGGCGATCGCCGTCCTCTAGCAGTGACGATCCCCGCCATCAAGCTATTCTCAACCGTTTAGCTGCTAGGGATGATGGCAAATGGTCATTAGATCGGGCGATCTGGCGGGCGGGAGAGTTGAAAATAGCAGAGGCTGTTCCCGATCTCATTTCTCTTTTAGGTACAGGAACAGAGTTAAGGGACTATAGTATTGTTTGGTCGTTGGGATGGTGCGGAAATGCGATCGCGATCGCGGAAGTGAGAAATTTGCTCAATTCTGCTGCTACGCCAGATTTTGTACGACGCATTGCCTGGGAAGCACTGTTTAAACTCTCTGATGAAAGAGAAAGAGAGGAAATGCGAAGAGTGAAATTAGGGGAACTTCCAGAAGAGTTGAGAGGAGTCGCAGAAAATAACAATTCGGACAGGTTTGCGCGATCGCTTCACACCTATCTAGATAGCAGCGATTATCGACGTTTTGCAGTGTTAGATACAATCTACCAAGTTAATAATAATACCGTCCGTCCTGCCTTATTAGCAACCCTTAAAACAGCCCCCTTGCGTCCTAATTATTTTAAACCTTTGCGCCATATTTTTAAAATGGCAGAATATCGTCAAGATGGGGAAGTTTTCGGAATTTTAGCACATCGGTTTGATACCGAATCAGGCAGATTTAGTAATCTTCAGAAATTGACATGGGATCCCGTAAAACGCCGATATCGCCCCACAGGAAATCGTTATTACGAACAAGAATTGAAAAATGATCGCTCTACTCGTGCTTATAGTAAACAAACGCGAGACTATTTGCGGCGGCGAGTTTGGCGGACTTTGAAAGCGTTAGGAGAAGAAGGCGATCGCGCTTATATCGACCTTGCAACCTATACTCTTTTACAATACTCTGATACAGACGGGACTTATCCTCAAAACCAAACTTCTAAACGTTATAATTCCACAACTCGCCGATACGATTCCATTACCACTTATTGGGATCGATTTGCTCATTTACAAGTTTTCAATCATCTTCTCTACGAAAATAGCCCCCGTTATATTCCTCACTTTAAAGCATGGCAACTGAGAGAAGGATCTGAAGCGGGTTCATTTCTCCCTAATATTCGCGAAGAAGCATTCCCTCAACTTTGGCGACAGCACCCCGAAGCGCTGTTAAAGTTATTACTTGAAAGTTATTGTCATCCTGTTCATCAATTTGCCATCAAAGAGATGCGAGATTGTCGGGATTATTGGCAACAATTGACGGAGGAAAATCTGATTCAACTTTTAAAACAATCTTATCCAGAAACCGTACAATTTGCCTTTGAATTAGCAGGCGATCGCTATAATGAAAATAATCCTCAACTCGATCTCGTTCTTGCCCTTGCTAATTGTATATTACCAGAAGCGCGATCGCAAGCATATCAATGGATCGAACAACAGAAGGATATTTTCCTGCGATCGGGTCAATTTGTGATGGGATTAATAACCAGTTTTTACCCTGAAACCCGCGCTTTTATTCGTCGTTTGCTGAGTTCTACAATTTTAAATCCTGAAACAATACAAGTATTAGTTGGTCAAATTATTGCATTTTTATTAGCGGGCGATCGCGGCACAACCGATGGGAATTTAGTTCGAGAAATTGGTGAAACTTTATTAATAACATTTTCCTTACCCCTCAGAACAATTGGACTGCCGATCGTTCTCGATTTACTGCAACATCCAATGGAAGAAGTGCAGGCGATCGGCAGCAGAATTTTGTTCAATCATCAAACTCCCGCCAGCGAACTTCCAACAGATTTGATCGAGTCTCTTTTAGTTTCTCCTTACGCATCTGTAAGGGGTATTGGGATACAAATTTTTGCCCAATTACCCGATGAAACATTAATGAACGATCGCCTGCTATTATTGGCAATGGCAGTCAGTTCTAGCCCCGATCTTCGTATCTCTATTCGCCCAGTAATTCGTCGTTTAAGCGATCGCGATCGCCAATTTGGTCTCGAATTTGCCATCGATATTATCGATTTATTAGTCGAACCCCAACGACACGAAGGTGTTCATAAAGACTTAGTAACATTACTGCGAGAATATATCCCGAATTGGATGCCAGAAATTGCAGAAGAGGAAGCCTTACAATTGCTACGAGCAAAATCTCCCAGTGCTAAAGAATTGGCAGGATTAGTCTTACAAGAAAATTGCGATCAATTCTTCCCCAATTTTACCACAAAAGAGTTAGTTAAACTCGCAAATCACGAAATATTAACGGTGCGAGAAGCAGCACGAAAAATGTTTCCTCAACGTTTAATAATGATTAATGGGAATACAGAAGAAATGCTGGCAGCCGTGCGCCTATTAGAGGCAAAATGGGAAGATTCGCGAGAATTTGCCTTCCAAGTATTTCAAGATTTACCCCGAGAATATTGGTCGCCAGAAGTTATTATTACTGCTTGTGATAGTATTAAAGAAGACGTGCGACGCTTTGGACGAGACTTAGTAACCCGCTATTTCCAAGCCGACGACGGACAAGAATATTTAATTAAATTTAGCGAACATCCCAGCACCGATATGCAGGTGTTTGCCACTAATTATTTAGAGAATTATGCCGCCGGAAATTGCGATCGCCTTGCCCAACTCAAACCTTATTTTATCACTGTTTTATCCGGCGTGAATCGCGGTAGAATTGCCAAACAGCGCATTTTTAACTTCCTGCAAGAAGAAGCAAAAAAGAGCAAAATCGCCTCAGAAATTGTCGCAGAAATTCTCACTCGTCAATCTCTAACCGTGGCGATCGGCGATAAAGCAAATGCCATTCAAACCTTACTACAAATTCGTAAAACTCATCCAGATATTGAAGTACCATTACAAATTAAAGAAGTTACTCTGCGAAGAAGCTAAAACTTATTAATTCACCCTGGTATCTTTAGCCTTTTTGATGCGCGATTCCTCTCATAATTTAGGAAGCTAGGGAGCGAGACGCTCCCACTACGATACATGATAATTGAGGTGACGATGCTATTGCACGTTGGCTTATGGCTCAACTTACCGAGTTTGCTGTATAGTATTTGTACGTGAATCTTCCGAGAATGTCCTGATATGCAAACAACTCGTGCCACCTCTCTAGACGAAATTTATCTCACTCTCAAGCCCAAACCTTTAGAAACTCAGGAAGAGATTGATGCGTTTTACATTGAAACACTAAATAAAGTCCGAGGAGGAGATAAAATCGGACGCTTAAAACTGGGTTTGGAACGAGCTTACAAGCAGCGTATTTTCTTTAAAGGTTGCTTAATGGGACATCCTGGAGTTGGCAAGTCTACGGAACTCACAAGATTAATTAAAGAAGTAGAAAATCAGTTTTCTGTTATTCGCTTCAGTGTTATTACCAATCTAGATCCAAGTAATTTTAATCCCTTAGATGTACTATTGCTGATGATGGTCGAGGTTACTGAAAACACCAAGATGGCTTTTGAAAAAGGTGAGGCTAGAAAGAAGCCATCTGAAAAAATCTTACAAGAAATTTGGGACTGGTTTTCAACAGAAAAGAAAATACGAATTTCGACGGGAGAATCTGCGATCGCCGTTAATGCTGGTGCGGGAGTTAAAGAAGATTCTCTCTGGAATAAAGTTTTGGGATTATTTGCTTCTCTTCGAGGTGATTTCAAATACGCCTATACCCAAAAAAAAGAGATTATAGAATATCGTCTCGCAAGAACTAACGATTTAATTGATATGGCAAATCGCTTGTTAGATGAATGCAATCAATCTTTACGAGAAGCTAACAACGGAAACAACGGACGCGACTGGTTATTTATTGGCGAGGACTTTGATAAGGCGGGAATTACAGCACGATCTCTAACATCTTTGTTTATTGAAAAAGCAAATATTTTTAGCGAACTCAAAACACATTTAATTTTTAATTTGCCCATCAGCATCTACACCGATTCCAATGCAGGGCAATTGCCATTTTCCCATGAAAATAGACTGATGATCCCAGATATGCCAGTTTTTAAGGAAAACTACGAACCGAATGATAAAGGGCGCGGAGCAATTCGAGAAGTATTAATGGCTCGAGTCGATCCAGACTTATTTGAACAAAATGCAATGGAGCGTATAATTGTAGCGTCGGGGGGGAATTTGCGGGATTTATTTTCAATGACAAACTATGCTGCTGATACAGCGATTTTGAGAAAATCTGATAATAGCAAAATAAATGATGAGGATGTCACGATCGCGATCGCAAATATGCGGACTGAATACGAACGTAGTCTTGGTGCCAATGCTTACGATAAGGAAATCGTCTACGAAGACAAAGCCAAATTGATGAAACGAATTTATGATGGCGAGAAAGAGGCTTATATCCCCAATCAGGTTCTCTATACGCTTTTAAACTGTCGCGCAGTACAAGAATTTGACGGTTGGTTTAGCATTCATCCCTTGGTGGTCGATCTGTTGAATGCTCAAGGGAGAATTCCCGGTACTTCGCAAGGAGGGATTCCTGGTGGCACGTCCTAAATTAGTTGAGGGAAGTATTGAGAATGCTGTAGCGCGGCTGTCGTTGTGGTGTCGTCGCAAAACCCAGGGGCTGGCTCGGGTTAGTTTTTCTTCGGAATTTGCTCGTCGTGAGGTCGTCGAACAACTCAAATTATCACTTCGTGAAGGGGATATTCCTTTTCACGAAATCCATCTGCCTCTATGGGAACATCCTTCAGTTGTTTTGAACTTTTTGCTCGATCGCCTTGAGTCGATTGAGTCTGGTGTCGTTTCGGTGAATGGTTGGGCAACGGCGATCGCCAAAGAAATTCCTTTATCTGAGGGGCTAAGGGTGATCAATTTCAATCGCGAGCGTTTGGTTCGTCCTTCTTTGCGTCAGATTTGGTGGATGTCTCGTTCCTTTGCAATTGAGGCAAGTCGCGCAATGCCGGATTTAAGTTCATGTTTTCTGCTGCGTTTGAGTGTTGATATTGATTTTGCTCGAACAAATAGCGTTAGTCTCAACTTTAGAGGACTAGATATTGAAGCAAGAACAATTCCTAGTTCCTCTATCTCTGAGCTAAAATCAACACCTCCCCAAAACTTGCCTCTTAGTGGTAATGCTGTCTTTGTTGGAAGAGAACAAGATATAGAGGGATTGCACGAGCGGTTACAACAAGCAGATAAAGCGGCGATCGCAGCGATTACAGGCATGGGAGGGGTTGGTAAATCTGCATTGGCCTTGCAATATGCCCTTCGCTATGGAAAAGAGAGTTATTCAGGGGGAATCTGTTGGCTGCACGCCCGCGATCGCGATATTGGGATTCAAATTATTAACTATTGTCGCACTCTCTTGGGATTCTCTGCTCCCGATGGTTTGAATTTGTTAGAACAGGTTCACTACTGCTGGACGCATTGGCCAGATGGTGACGTACTGATCGTGTTTGATGATGTTTCCAGCTATGCAGCCATTCAAGCGTATTTACCACCAGATGATTCCCGCTTCAAAGTTCTGCTAACAACGCGCCTGCGTCGCTTGGAAGGGGCGATCGAGCAACTTTCAATCAATGTGCTAGAGGAATCTGCTGCTCTGGAATTATTAAAATCTTTGCTTGGTTCATCCCGTATCGAATCAGAAACAGAACAAGCAAAGTATTTATGTGAATGGTTGGGCTATTTACCTTTAGGCTTGGAGTTGGTGGGGCATTATTTGGTCGAAAAACCCGATCTATCCCTTAGCGATCTCCGACAGCAATTAGAAGCCAAAATACTAGAACAAAAAGCTCTGCGGGTTCGCACTCTTGGAATGGCAGTCGAGTTAGATATAGCGGCAGTTTTTGAACTGAGTTGGCTAGAACTTAATTCTCAAGGGCAAGAACTTTTCTGTCTTCTAGGTTTGTTTGCCTTTGCCCCAATTCCTTGGGGAATTGTTAAAAATTGCTTTCCCGATCTTGATGGCTTAAACGAGTTGCGCGATCGCCTCATTGCTTTCAGTTTGTTGAACCCTATTTCGGCTGATATCGTTCAATTACATCCATTAATTAGAGAGTTTGCTAAGAGAAAAATCGAGAGCGGCGATCGGGCTGATGAATTGAAACAGAAATATTGTCGGGAAATGGTAAAAATTGCCAAGCAGATTCCTCAAACACCAACTCTAAAAAACATTGAGCAAATTTCCCCCGCCATTCCTCACCTCATAGAAACTGTAACAAATTTGATTGCTTGGGTGCGAGATGAGGACTTAATTTGGACGTTTGTTGGTTTAGGTCGTTATTATCAGGGGCAAGGACTTTATACTCTTGCTGAACCTTGGCTGGAGCAATGTTTGTCAGTGACGCGCGATCGTTGGGGAGAAGAACATCCAGATGTTGCTACTTCTCTGAACAATTTAGCTTTACTGTACCAATCTCAAGGACGTTATGAAGAAGCCGAGCCTTTGTTAGTTCAATCCTTAGAATTGAGCAGAAAACGCCTCGGAGAAGACCATCTTGATGTTGCCTTATCCCTGAACAGTTTAGCTTTACTGTATCAATCTCAAGGACGTTATGAAGAAGCCGAACCTTTGTTGGTTCAAGCCTTAGAGTTGATACGAAAACTCCTCGGAGAAGACCATCCTGATGTTGCCTCTGTCCTGAACAATTTGGCTACACTGTATGAATCCCAAGGACGTTATGAAGAAGCCGAACCTTTGTATGTTCAATCCTTAGAATTGATACGAAAACTCCTCGGAGAAGACCATCCTAATGTTGCCTCTTCTCTGAACAATTTGGCTGCACTGTACCAATCTCAAGGACGTTACGAAGAAGCCGAACCTTTGTATGTTCAATCCTTAGAATTGATACGAAAACTCCTCGGAGAAGACCATCCTAATGTTGCCTCTATCCTGAACAATTTGGCTAGGTTATATGAATCTCAAGATCGTTATCAAGAAGCCGAATCTTTGTATTTAGATGCTGTGGCGATCGCACTCCAAAAACTAGGAGACAACCATCCTCACACAATGAAATTTAACAGTAACTTTAAAGATTTTCTCCAGCAAGTTATATCCAAAAATAAAGAATCCGAATTGAGCGAAAATTTACTCACTCAAAACCTATTATCGCAACTCAAAAACACGAATTCTGAAACAAGTCAAAATGAATAGTAGGTTACGCTACTCACAACGTAACCTACTACATCTCCAATTTATCCTACAAACACTTGATTTGCGGCGGCAACCCCTGCACCTGGAGTAAAATTGGTTTGTCCCAATTCTTGTAATACCGCTTCTAAAGCAGCAATTACCGTGAGGATATCGCGATCGCAGACAAAACCTAAATGACCAATGCGGAATATTTTGCCTTTGAGATGATCTTGACCTCCCGCTAAAGAAATCGCGAATTTTTCCTGCATCAAAGAGCGAATTTTCTCAGCTTCTACATTTGTTGGCATAACCGCAGTAACCGCAGGACTGGCCACCTCATCCTCACACAACAAACCCAATCCGAGAGCTTTAACTCCTGCCCGCGTTGCTCGTTTGAGGCGATCGTGACGGGCAAAAATATTCTCTAACCCTTCTTCTCTCATCATTCTCAAGGATTCTTGCAGCCCAAAAACTAAATTAATGGGAGGCGTAAAAGCGGTGCTGTTTTTCGCCGTTGCTTTGCGATGCAATCCCAAATCGAGATAATATTTGGGTAAAGTCGCCGTTTCATAAGCCTTCCACGCTTTGGCACTCACCGCTACAAATCCCAAACCAGGAGGAACCATATAACCTTTTTGCGACCCAGACGCGACCACATCTAACCCCCATTCATCGATGGGAATATTCATTGCCCCTAAACTGGTGACAGCATCAACGATCATTAATGCCTCTCCGTGGGCTTTTACAGCTTTATTGATGCCTTCCAGGTCGTTTAATACCGCCGTTGAGGTTTCCGAATGGGTGATAATAACCGCTTTAATTTGCTTCTCCTTGTCCGCTTCTAACTTCGCCTCAAACGCAGCCGGATCGAGAGGTTTGCCCCATTCAGCGCTGATACATTCTATCCGCAGGGCAAAGGTTGCAGCCATCTCTGCCCAGCGTTCGCCAAACTTACCATTACAGCCTACCAAAACGCGATCGCCAGCACTCAAAAAGTTAATCACTCCCGCTTCCATCGCCCCAGTTCCGCTAACGGTCAGGGCTTGCACGTCCTGTTCCGTTTGGTGTAGCCATTTGAGATTAGCCGTCACCTCCTCTTGAATTTTGCTGTAGGCTTTGCTGCGGTGGCCGATGGGGTGTTTGGCGATCGCTTGCAAAACCCGCGCGGGTATGGGAGTTGGACCAGGGATCATTAATAATTGTTTGTCTTCCATCAGTAATCGAGAAGGGGTAATCGGTAAGGGATAATTGATAATTGGTAGTTAATTTAACAAAAATTACGACACAATTTCGCGATTTTCAGTTTTGTCGTCTTCTATCACTTCTAAAATCTCCGGTAAAAGTTCGGGTTCGATCTTTAAAGTATTCAACGACCAGCGATGTTCGTAGGGAATGTTTCCCTGTTCGCAAATTGTCTCAATTTGACGCTGTTGCGCGAAGGCTTTGCGAAGGGTAATAATCAATTGTTGAACGGGTTCGCGGAGGGCGGGATTTTTTTCCACCGTAGAGAAAGTTTTACGCTCTAGCAGTTGCAAGAGCAATTCATAGTGAATGAGAGAAGGAAGAGGAATTTGATCCATTGAAGACCGAGTTTAAGAGAACAGAAGAGAGTATAGGAATTTTCCCATAGTCTCGTTCGGGTTGAGAAAGAAAGATTTTAACGGGGAAATAATGCCGCGATCGCCTCAGCCGGATCGGGTTTCCTTAATAAGGATTCGCCAATTAAAACGGCATTTGCTCCTGCTTTACGCACGATATCAATATCGGCGGCAGAATGTAAACCGGACTCGCTAACGATAACGATATCGCGATCGCGCAATTGTTCTTGTCGTTGTGCCAAGAGTTGCTCTGTGGTTTGCAAGTCCACTGAAAAATCTTCCAAATTGCGATTATTGATTCCCACTAGCTTAACACCTTCAATTGCGAGAACGCGGTCGAGTTCCGCCAGAGAATGAACTTCGATCAGGGGAATTATGCCCAACGTTGCGCTAATTTTAATAAAGTAGTGCAGGTCGCGATCGCCTAAAATCCCGGCAATGAGTAAAATCGCATCTGCACCTTGACTGCGGGCAAAAAAGATTTGGTAAGGGTAAATAATAAATTCTTTACACAATAAGGGCAAGTTAACCGCAGCGCGAACTTTGGCTAAATTTTCCCAACTTCCCTGAAAAAATTCGCGATCGGTGAGGACGGAAATGCAACTCGCACCAGCTTTTTCATAGGTTTGCGCGATCGCTACGGCATCGAAGTCAGGGCGAATAATTCCTTTACTCGGAGAGGCTTTTTTAACTTCAGCAATAAGAGCAGGTTGCGTTTTGCCTGTTTTTAAAGCTGTTAAGAAATCTTGAGGAGGAGAAACAGTTGAGACTTGTTTTTGCAATTCTAGCAAAGGGACGCGATCGCGCATCTTTTCCACTTCAGCTTCTTTCGACCAAACAATCTTCTCTAAAATATTACGCGGTTCGGCTTCGGGGTGTTTGACCCGATAGCGTAAAATACTGATATCAATGGCGCGGCTAGGATTAATTCTAAGAATTTGCATGGTTTGGGTAATCAAAAATGAGTAATGGCATTATAGTCCTCCTCAATCCCCAAATCGGGAGAAAATTTTCCCAGATTTGGGGGACACCATGTAAGTCCTATTAATAATTCCAGTGTCGTCCTTTTTCCCCCCCAGATTTCCAACCTTTACCATTGCGAATATCAAGGTGAACAAAGCCTTTTTTGGCACCATATCCGAGGGCACCATACCAACTTTTATCCAACCAACTTTGGAATTGCTCGACATCTCTATTCAAAGGCTTAATATCGGCGGCTCCTCCATACAAATGTTGAGAGTTTTTCGCTCCCCCCACTTCTCGATTAACCTTGGGAGGACGATACCAAGATGTGACTAAAAGCGGTTGTCCCCATTCATCTCGAATCATATCAAGTTCTTTGGATATCGCGAAAATATTGGCAATGATTTTAGCATCCTCGGGAATTCGTCGCACATCGCGCTGCGTGACTTCGCCTACTGTAAAATATGTTGATATTTTGGCATTATCATCTCTCCAATTAATTCCGGCATTTACAACAGGTTTAGAAGAAGATGCTTCTGAGAGAAATAATTCTGCCTCTGCTGTTCTTCTTCTTCGCAATCCCTCTTCTACATTACTGCCAGGATTAACATATAATAAAAAGGCACGTCGCATATCTCCCCAGTTGCGTTCTTTGAGATTGCGAGTTATGGTTTCAAAACCGGTTAAGCCGTAGAAATGCGCCCCCAAATTATAACCAAAACTTAATAATGCACCGCGTTGATTGTTATTTAATTCCGACCAAACCGGAATTTTTTCGAGAGGAGGAAGATAATCTTGTTCGAGTTGATATTCTAAGAGATCGTCTGCTTCTTCTTGGCTGATTTTTTCCCCGAGTCGGAATTTACCTCCATCTCTTTTTCTCGTACTTCCCCAACCAATTGTAATGGGATCTCCTCCTGATAGAGGATCGGGATATGCTTCCAGATAACAACCTTCAAATTGTTTAATTAATTTTATGCCAGGATAAGGAACTTCTCCTGGTAAAGGCTCTCCGGTTTCTGGATCTTGGGGAGAGCGATAGAGTTCGAGGGCTTTTTTGGTTTTTTCTTGCCCGAGTTGTTCTTCAATGTACTCTAGGGCTTCTTTTTGATGGGGCAGCTTTTTATAATGAGCCGCCATACGTTCAATATTATCCATAATATTACTGAGTTTTGGTTCTCTTAATCCTCAAAATATACGGTAGAATACCAAATCGCAAGTAAATTTAATATTGTTTTTCAAGAACTTGGGAAACTTTACGTCTCTCTATCGGTCAATAATTGAGAAATCTACCTGTAAATATTTTATGAGTCTTGTCACCAGTACAGCCGATCGCGGTGCGGGCAGTTTGCGAGAGGCGATCGCCAATGCTTCCCCAGGAGATACGATTACGTTTGCACCCAATCTCGCGGGAAAAACCATTACTCTCGGGGAAGAATTAATAATTCCCAAAAACTTGACAATTGACGGAAAAGATGCTAGGGGAATCGCCATTAGTGGCGATCGCCAGAGCCGGGTTTTTAATCTGAACCAACAGGGTATAAGCGCAACCCTGCGTAACTTGACCATTACCGACGGAAAAGCGGGTGGAGATGGTTTAGGGGGTGGGATTCGGATGGAAGCAAAAACAACCCTTGTCGTCGAAAATAGCAACCTCAGCAATAATGTTTCCACGGGAGAAGGAGGGGGTGGAATTTGGACGGGATATCAAAGCACAACGACAATTCTTAATAGTACGTTTGTTGGGAATAATGGGACATCGGGGCGGAAAGAACGAGGAGGAGGCGCGATCGCGGGGGGAAGTGAGGGCAATCTCACA
Organism: Spirulina sp. 06S082; assembly: GCF_034932145.1. Lineage (NCBI taxonomy): Bacteria > Bacillati > Cyanobacteriota > Cyanophyceae > Spirulinales > Spirulinaceae > Spirulina > Spirulina sp. 06S082. The sequence continues at coordinate 46,020 of NZ_JAYGHV010000123.1, forward strand.
GTTAAAAACAGTACCTTCACTAATAATCGCGGTTCTGTTGGGGGAGCAATTAACAGTCTGTTAGGAAACCTCACCATTGAGAACTCTACTTTTAGCGATAACGCTTCGGCAGGAGGTGGAGGACTGGGGGGCATTAGTAGCGGCGGTTACGGGGGAGCCATTTATACTGATGGTGCCTCGGCGACTCCCAATGCCAGCACCCGAGGGCAAATTATCATCCGCAACAGTCGCATTGCGGGTAGTCGCGGGGCGGGACAGGGCGGCGGGTTATTTCTTTATGGCTATAGCGGCGATAAAATCCTAGTGGAAAATAGTATGATCGCCAACAATGAAGTGATTCCCGATCGCAAAGGCGAATCTTTTGGGGGGGGTTTGCGAGTTGGGGGGGGTGCGGAATTAACAATTACAAATGTGATGTTTGCGAACAATCGCGCTCATGTCCAGGGCGGCGGGTTTTGGATTGGGGATAACTCTCCTTTTGCGATCGCCAATAGCTCATTTTGCGGCAATCAGGCCAGGTCTGAGGGTGGAGGGGTTAATTTGGGGGGTGGGATGTTAATTGCTGGGGTACCGGGACGCATTACCCAAACCACGATCGCCAACAATACCGCCGCTTTTCAAGGGGGAGGTTTTTGGGGGGGAGGTGCCAATGTCCGCATTGCTAATTCTATTTTGAGCAATAATCGCGGTATCAATGGCTATAACGTCCATCATCATACAGGGCAGTCTTTTGGCGACGCTGGGGGAAATGTGCAATCTCCCGATCCTAATCCCAAGGATACGAAAATAACGGCAGGAGTAAAGTTAATCGATCCGCAATTGAGTGCTTGTGCGGATAATGGTGGGGCGGTACCGACTCACCCGAGGCCGGGCAATCCACAAGTGAGAGGTGGGGCAGTTTCTCAATTATTGGAGATAGAAAATGTGGCGATCGCGCCTTCCCCTTTGGTTTTTAGGGGAGATTCTCTGGCATTATTCGGGGCGATCGGGGTCTTTTGTTTGTTGAAATTAGGGAAAAAATAATGAAGCAACAAATTTGAACATTTTCCCTAAATCCATTAATTTATCTGGGTTTGCGATCGCACTCTCTCCACTGCTTCCATTCCCTGCTAATATTCAGCAAGGGCAGATAATCCCATTACAAGGCGACAAGACTACAGCACGAGGAGTAGATATGGCTGAACTCAACAAAAAAGAAATGCGCGATCGTCTCGGAAACGTCGAGCAAATTCGCGAAATCCTTTTTGGGACGCAATTGCGGGGATACGAGCAGCAATTTGACAGAATGGAGGCTGAATTTGTTGCCTTGCAACGAGAAGTGCGCGATCGCCTAGATCAAATGCAATCTTCTCTATCCTCGGAAATGAAAACAATGGCGGATTCTCTGGAGAAAAAACTGAAATATCTCAGTTTGACCACCCACGAGGAAACCACCAAGTTATGGCAAAAAATCGATCAGACCAACCAAAAACAATCCGGTACCCTCGAGGCACTCAATAAAAATTTTAATAGTAAAACCTCCGCCCTTAAAGACGAACTAACCCAAACCCGCGAGCATTTTCAGTCTGACAGTCAAACCCTAAAGACGAAAATTTTTGCGGAACTCGAAAAATGTTTTTCCAATCTTAAAGAAAGTAAAGTTTCCCGCACGGATCTGGCAGAAGTGCTATTTGAGTTGTGCATCAAAGTCAAGGGGACGGAATTTGTTCCCGATCTCAAAGAAGCAATGGAAAGCCGACTGCAAGCTGAGTTTCTCTTGCCTGACGATGATTCTGAAGAGCAAGACAGCCCCAGCAGATCGAGCTTAATGGAGGAATAAATTCCCTGAATCAACGAGAAACATCGGTAAAATCTGAGTTTCGCGTTTGCTAAATGTGGCTAAAATCAGATCATTAAAGCTGTATTTGCAAAATTAGGGTGCAAACTGAAAATATAGCAATCCGAGTATCAGCTTGACGCTCGGCTTCGGCTCAATTCATTGACAGCTATGTCAGAAAACCTATCGCCTCAAAACCCCAAGGCCGAGGCGGAAGCCAAGACCGAATCTTCCCCGTCAAGCCCTCAAGACCCCGAACAACTTGAGGGCTTGTTCAATCTGATGAGCGATCTGCAAATTGCTCTCGCAAATTCTCCTAACCCTTCCAAGCCGGAGAATTTGACGGATAAGAGAAAACGCAAAGTTCCTCCTCCTCCCCCTCCTCCTTCTCTGATGAAGGCAAGAGGCAAGAGGCAAGAGGTCAAGAAGCAAGAGGCAACAGGCAACAGGCAAGAGGAATACCTCGATCGCGAAGAACTTGAAGAATTTTTACAAACGAGCGAGAATGACGATCCCGTGTTCTTGCCTCCGCTTCCTTCTGCTTTATCGGAATTAGAGGTTTCTGCACAGGAACAATTACCCTTAGCCACTCCCGACGACGATGAGGGGGAAATCGTCGAAATTCAGGCCGAAACGATTGCAGAAAGTCCCCAGGAAAAATTTCCCTCGGCTAAAAAATCCAGTTCTTTATCGGCATGGTTGTACGGGGAGGAAGTAGAGGAAACAGAAGAAACAGTAGAACGCTTGCGGTTGTTGCTCTTAGACTTGCTCCTCGAAGAAAATCTCTCCGCCAATAATACCAACCAAGAAGCCCCTTCTTTTAACAAAGCAACTCAGAGACAAATCGCCAAAATCGACCGGAAACTGCACGATCCCGCAACCCTAGGAAAGTTGATTTTTCCGGTTTTTGGGGAACTTTTGCAGCGAAAAATTGCTCAATCCCCCCAAGAAGTAATTGAAATTTTCGTTCCCCTCATCGATCTGATGATTGGCGAACGAGGTCGAGAAGATAAAGCGGCTATGAGTAAAGCCTTAGCGGGGGTTATTCCTGGGGCCCTCTCCAAACAAATTGGGGATGCTCCCGATGAAGTAATTCAAGCGATCGCGCCAGCGATCGGGCGATCGATTAAGGAACAAGTTCGCCTTGATAAAGATGCTATGGTGGATGCCCTTTATCCCGTTATTGGCAATACTATCTCCAAATACATGGGAGAAATCATCAAAAGTATTAACAAGCAGGTGGAGGATGCTTTTAGCTTACAGGGGATTTATCGGAAATTTCGCGCTCGGATCCGGGGTGTTTCGGAAGCAGAACTGATTCTCACTCAATCGGTCCCTTTTGCAGTGCAAGCGGCTTTTTTAATTCACAAAGATTCTGGATTGGTGATTGCTGAGGCACAAAAAGCCGATGCTCAAGCTCTCGAGGCTGATATGATGGCGGGAATGCTCACGGCAATTCGCAGTTTTGCCAGCGAGTGCGTCCCCCAAGAAGGGAAAACTTCCGAATTAACCGAGGTTGATTACGAAAGTTTCCAAATTGTGATGGAAGTGGCGGGATATTGCTATATTGCCACGGTGACTCAAGGGGAGCCCCCTGCGGGTTTCTATACTAAATTGAGAAATACCCTGAGCGCCATTATTCTCAATTACAGCTATGGGGAATTGATTGAGAAATATAACGGCGATCCCAGCATGATTCCTCGCGCTGTTTACGAGTTGCTGGAGTCTCTCATCAATAATCCCATTGAGGAAGTGAAAACGAAGAAGAAACGCCGACCTTTTGGCGTTTTGGCGATCGCCCTCTTTTTGTTCATTTTTGTGGGCATTCCTTGGGGTTTCTCAATTTATCGCCAGCAGGTCGCTCGTGGGTTGGAACGCCAAGTTATGGCGGCTTTGCTCTCCAATTCGGAGTTAGCCTTTTATCGCATTAATGCTGAAGCTAAGAGGAAAACAGTTATTTTAAGCGGACAAGTCCCGAGCGATCGCTTGCGCCAACAAGCGGAAAATATTGCAGTTTCCCTCGCTCCCAGTTGGCAATTAAGGAATGAAATCGTCACGGTAGGATTACCTACAGATCCAGATCGCCTGCGTCAAGAAATCCAGCGACAGAGTTTGGTTTTCAATCAATTACCGGGAGTAAAAATTACGGCGCGTTACGATGAAACCAAAGGAAACGTTATTGTAGAAGGAGGAATTAGCCAAAACGAGAATAGTGAAAAAATTGTGGAAACTTTTGAGAAAATTCCAGGGGTGAATTCTGTCTTGCTCACCTTGAACGCACGACCTGTTCCCAGTCAAGAGCGAGTTTGTTTCGATCGCGGGGGGATTACAATAGCTCGTCAAGAGATTAATAACAAACTTTTACCCCTCGCTGACTATCTCAAAGAAAATCCCGATCTGAAACTTCGCATTATCGGTCACGTAGATAACAGTGGAGAAGCTCAATTAACCGAAGATCTCGCACCCAGACGAGCGGTTGTGGTCAGACAAGTGTTAAGAAATGCCGGAATTGCCAGCAACAGACTGGAAACAACTAAGGGGGATCTGCAACTTCCTCCAGGGGTCACGCAAAACGATCCGCTTTGGGTCAATCGCTGCGTGAGATTTGAGGAAGTTAAAATGGCATCTACTCAGGCAAATTAAATAAATACAATCTATCAATTAAATGACAGTTATTTCTAAAAAAATGTGTATGCTGGGGGATTTTGGAGTCGGTAAAACGAGTCTGATTCGCCGTTTTGTCGAGCGTCAGTTTAGCGATCGCTATCTTTCGACAGTAGGAGTAAAAATTTCTCGCAAAACTGTTCATCTTAAGGATGTACAAACAGAAAAGGAACAAGAATTAAAATTATTAATTTGGGATATTGAAGGGCATACTAAGTTTAAGAGTATTTCGCCAGCTTATTTACAAGGATCGAGCGGGGTTTTAGTGGTTGCAGATTTAACTCGTCAGGAAACTATCGATCATTTAGGCGATCGCATTCAAGAATATCGCGAAATTAATCCTCACGGCCAAGTTGCGATCGCCCTCAATAAGAGCGATCTATTGGAAGAGGAGGAAGTGCTAGAAATGAAAAATAAGTTAAGTCTTCCCGATGGTATTTTAGGGATTTACAATACTTCCGCTAAAACCGGAAATAATGTCGATACAATTTTCCAAGAATTGGCCTATAAACTTTGGTTAACCAATTGTTGAAGGAGGAAACAGTTCATGAGTCAAATGGTTACATCGGAGATTTTTATTCCTAGTCATTTGAAATATTTTATTCTCGATGGAGAATTTAAGATTTTAGACTATTCTGAAAATCTAGAAAGTTTTTCTGAAATTCCGCAGGAGTTTGGTTTAGGAAAAGATGCTCGTTTATCTTTTCCAGAACTCATTGGACTGGAAAAAATTTTGCTGGAAATTATCCAAGGAAAAAGAAATCAGTTTAAGTTTCAAGGAATTTCTCGGGTTCTGAATCATGAAAAGATTAAGGATGAAAATAAGAGCGATGAAAATCTCGTTTATGTTGACTTGTTTTTTGAAAAGATCGGCAGTAACGCAATTGTTTTAATTGAAGATGTTACCGCAATGATGAATCTCAATCAAACTTTATTTCAGCAAATTAATAAAAATGGACTCGTTATTGCAGAATTAACGGTAACTAAAGACTACACTAATAAAATTATTTCCTCGATGGGAAATGTTCTTTTTGTCACGACGCGATCGGGGAAAATAAAAACAGTTAATCAAGCCGCTAAACAATTATTTCAATATAGTGAGGAGGAATTAATTGGCTTATCTATTGTCGAAATTATTAGTGATAGAGAAGAATTATTAGCAGGCGATCGCCAAAAATTACTCGCTGGAGAAGCGATCGAGGATATTGAAGTTAAATGCAGGACAAAACAAGGTCGCAATTTAATTGTTGGCTTTTCTTGCAGCGTTATCCAAACTGAAAAGAAAATTCCCGCTTTTATTTATATTGGGCGAGATATTACCGAACAAAAACGAGCCGAAGCAGAAATAGAAAAAGCATTAGCAAAAGAAAAGGAACTTAATGATTTAAAGTCCCGTTTTATTTCCATGACTTCCCACGAGTTTCGCAATCCTCTTTCGAGTATTTTAATGTCCGTTGAACTGCTGGAAAATTTTGGCGATCGCTGGCCAGAAGAGAAAAAAAGCAAGCATTTGAAGCGGATCAAACAATCTACAGATACGATGACCAGACTATTAGAAGATATTTTAACAATTGGGCGAGCCGAAGCGGGTAAATTAGAAGTCAAACCGATAAAATTGAATTTAGAAGAATTTTGTCGAGAATTAGTTGAAGAATTTCAACTCACAGCCGGTGAAAAATATCAAATCCAGTTGCAATGTTCTGCCGATCTTGATTCAATTCGTATGGATGAAAAACTCCTCCGCCATATCTTTACCAATTTACTATCAAATGCGATAAAATATTCCCCAGATGGAGGTATTATTGATTTTACAGCGATGAGAATAGCCTCGACTGGGACTAATGGAGAAATAGACAAGGTTAAATTTACAGTGCGCGATCGCGGCATTGGTATTCCTTATCAAGATCGATCGCGTCTCTTTGAACATTTTCATCGTGCTAAAAATGTTAAGGATATTTCAGGAACGGGACTAGGATTATCAATTGTCAAAAAAGCGGTTGATTTATACGAGGGAATTATTAGTTTTACCAGTGAAATCGGTGTGGGAACAACATTTTATGTTATTCTTCCCCTAATTAGTAATTAATCCTTGAAATGTGGAACGTTTAGTAATATTTACACGCTACCCCGAACCAGGGAAAACAAAAACTCGCCTCATTCCTGCATTAGGTGCAGAAGGTGCCGCGCAATTACAGCGCAAAATGACAGAATATACATTAAAACAAGCCCAAAAATTGCTTAAAATGCGTTCTCTTTCTCTAGAAATTCACTTTTCGGGTGGAAATGAAACATTAATGCAGTCTTGGTTGGGATCTGAATGGGTTTATGTTCCCCAAGCAACAGGAGATTTAGGAGAACGCATTCAAAGTGCTTTTAAGCAGGGGTTTTTGGAAGGAATGGAAGGTGTTATGATTATTGGGATTGATTGTCCAGATTTGAATTGCGATCGCCTTTCTGAAGCCTTTGAGACACTCCAGAACAACGATTTGGTTTTGGGGGAAGCAGAGGATGGGGGTTATTATTTGGTCGGTTTAAGTCGATATCTGCCTCAATTATTTCAAGACATTAACTGGGGAACTTCTCAAGTTTTACCGCAAACTCTAAAAATTGCTGAATCTTTAGGATGCGCGATCGCACAACTTCCGATTTTAGGCGATGTTGACTATCCCGAAGATTTGAAAATTTGGGAAAAAGCAATAATGAGTTATGAATTATGAGTTACTTTATCAAAAATCTTGTCAAGATTCATTAATTTCTTCAGAGGGAATAGTCCGATCTACTGAAATTCGTTGCCAATGTAAGCGATAAAGTTGTAAGGGTTTTTCTTTGCCTTTAACACGGACTAGAGGTAGCTTTTCTAAAGGTAAATCCTCGCGATGTTTGAGTTTATTATAAGTGCTTTGAGAAATAACAATTTCATTAGCTTTAGCAACATTACAGATACGACTCGTTACATTCGTTGTATCGCCGATCGCCGCATATTGAATCAGTTTTTTTGAGCCAATATTTCCTGCCGCAACTTTCCCTGTATTTAAACCAATATGAATAGCAATGGGTTGGCGCTTTTTAGCTGCCCATTCTCGGTTGAGACGACGAACAGCATATTGCATATCAATAGCTGCTTGGATGGCGCGATCGCTATCATCTTTTTGGGCATAAGGTGCACCCCAAACAGCTAATAAAGCATCGCCAATATACTTTTCTAACGTGCCTTCATAAGCAAAAACAATCTCCTCAACCATTACATTAAAATAATCATTTAACATTTCAATCACTTGACGGGGTTCCATTGTTGAAGACATTTTGGTAAAATTACTAATATCTGCAAATAGTGCCGTCACTTCCGTATCGATAATTTCAAGATGTCCTTCCTCGCGAAGTTTGCGACTGATAGCTTTAGGAAAAAAGCGCTCCATTTTATCTCGCCAAATTGCTTCTTCCTGCATTTTTTCCGTCAAGCGAGAATTATCGATCGCGATCGCAGCTTGAGTCGCTAAAGCACTCAAAAACTCCAAATCTTCTTCGGTATAAACTTTAGATTTTGATAAATTATCCACATATAATACCCCAAAAATGTAATCTCCAGTTTGCAGAGGAACGCACATCGAAGCCCGAATAGCCTGAATTAAAATCGAATCTGAACCTTGAAAGCGGCGATCTGCCCCCGCATCATCTGTTAAAATTGCATTGCCATGTTTACAAACATAATTAATAATTTTAGTGCTATAAAATTGATAATTAACAGAGATACCCGATCGCGAACATACCGCCTTTTGTTCTAGTTGCTTTGTCTCTTCACTAACCAACAAAATCGCAGCGCGATCGACATTCATTATTTGTAATAAAAGCGCAAGTATTTTATCCAATAACTGATCTAGATTTTCCGGTGAAGAAAGTTGCTTGCTAACCTCTAACAAAATTCTTAATTTATCGACATCTCTTCGATTAACATCTTTTTGTTTGAGGCGTAAAGCGGAGGAAGAAGATTTGGTAATATCTAATATATCTTCAATCGAAACCTGATTGCTTTGTGGAGAAAATTGACGAACAATGGGCAAATCTTCACTGTCTTCTAAGTTATCTTCAGAATTGGCAAAAGCATCAAGGAATTTAAAAACAATCGTACCACAAATAATTAAGTCGCCATGCTTAAGAGTCTGCTGTTTAATCTTTTTTCGATTAACAAATGTGCCATTTAAACTATTCAAATCTTTAGCAATAGAGCGATCGCGACTGATGACAATTTCTGCATGATGACGAGATAAACTATTATGTTTCACTGAGATACTATTACTCTGAGAACGGCCGAGAGTATTTGTTCCCCACTTTAACTTAAAAATTTTTTCGTTGTTACTATTCGGACTACAGACCAGAAAATAAGACATAATGCTTCTTATTGGTTATTCGTTATTTGGCAATCAATTTACTGATGACAGACTTACAGCCAACAAACAACAAGTAATAAACAACATTTTTTAATCTAACTCTAAATATTTTTGATAACCAATTTGTTCTAGTTTTTGTTGTTTATCTAAGACAGTCTGAGCCAGATTTTGGCGATATTGTTGAACTTTTTCAAGAAGTTTGGAGTCATGGGATGCTAAAATTTGTATTGCTAGTAAACCTGCATTTTGGGCATTGCCGATCGCCACAGTAGCAACAGGAATTCCCCTCGGCATTTGCACGATGGAATAAAGAGAGTCGAGACCCTGGAGATGTCGTGTTGCGACGGGTACTCCAATGACGGGTAAGGGGGTCAAAGAGGCGACCATTCCCGGCAGGTGTGCAGCCCCCCCCGCCCCAGCGATAATCACCTTTAGACCGCGCTGACAGGCTTCCTGGGCATAGTTAACCATGCGATCGGGGGTACGATGGGCAGAAACGATCGCCACTTCGTAAGGTACGGAAAATTCCTCGCAGACGGCGATCGCGGCCTGCATGGTGGGTAAATCGGAATCACTACCCATAATAATGCCGACTGAGGGGGTTATATTGTTCATCAAAGCAGTCTCCCTGTGTTAGTAGAAATTTCGCATCTTAATGATGCTCAAATTGACAATCTTCTTTAAATGTACCAAGTTGAGTTGTGGACTCGGGGACGAAAACGCGAAGATGTACAAGAAATGTTAGAATACTCGAATTAATCCCCAGTAAAGTTTAATCGATAGTCCCGTCAACACCCAGATCGTCCGCTCGGAGTTGGTTAAATTCGGCGATCGCCTCTTCTGTTACATCACCTCCTAGCGCTGTCACCAGTTCTGGCCAATTTTTCTACAGCAAATTCTTCTATAATAGACCGACCGTTAGGTGCGATTGTTTCTAGCAGAAAAGGTGAGCATCTGTTAATAATCCCTTGAACCTCTGTCGCATTGCACTACCGGAGTTTCTCGGACTGGTTTCATTGTCTGCACGAGGTGCCTCCCTCTGTATCTAATCAACATTCCGCACTTCATTCTGAAGTCCGGAAAAATACCTCTATGAATTTTGCTTAAGGGCGATCGCGTTTTAAAGTATTGACGACTTCCTGAAATGTGGCGATCGCATCGATGGTAATAGCTTCCGATTCAGAATTTCAAAGATTTCTTCACGACTGACAATCTCAGTATTTTCCCCTGCCTTAATTGCATTGTCCATACCAACATCTTCCAAAACTTCCGATACAAGTTCGATAAATATATCTTTTTGTTCTTCGACTAACTCAAAAATAGCTGCTTTGAGCAATTCTTTTAGTCTAGTTTCATCTAGTGTGATTTCAGCCATTGTTTTATTGGTTATTGATGCCTTATATTATAAAGTCAAAACAATCTCGTTTCTGTTAAAAATTGTTCATTGCTCATTGAAAAACGATCGCGCTTACCCGAAAACTCCTTAAACGCGATCGCCTTTTTCAATCCCCAAATTTACTCCCATTCCTCAATTTCTAAACCATCTTCAAGGGTTAAAGATTCAATCGGTTCATCATCGTCAAAAGGCATCGTTGGTATCGACTGAACCACATAGGGAAGATGAGCGCCAGCTAACCCCTTGAGAATGCGACTGGGACTATCAGAAGAAAGCACAAAAAGCGGGTATAACTTATCCGTCCCTTCGCAAAGAATATCCTCATAAAAATGAGGCATTAACCATTCATAATCCTTATCCAAATACATTTGAGTCTGTCGCCAGCGCATCAAAAGATCGGAAAAGTCCTCATGGGGACGATGAATAAAGACTACAATTTCCGGCCCCATTTTCACCTTCCACTCTGGATCGCACATCAAAACTGCCAGATCGCAAGGCAATTGAGTCGCTGTATTGGGTGTAAAGCGTTTGTCCGCACTTTCCCCCGTTTTTGGCGTGCGAATGCGTGCCACCGGAAGCGGTAAAACCAGAACGCTTTCGAGAGGACGGCGCAAACTGGGAATCATTTCTAAATAGGGTCGATATTGCCGCAACAAGGCGATCGCGCCATCGCGATCGCTATATTGCGTCAGGAGAGTTTCGTAAGCAAACTGTTTGACAGACATAATCTTTCCCTAACCTAATTCATCAAACACGGCAAACATGGGCAGATACATCGACAGCAAGATCACGCCGACAATTCCCGCAACCCCCACCATCATTAGCGGTTCGATGACACTGGTTAAAGCCTTAACTGCTTGTTCGACTTCATCCTCATAAAAGTCTGCCACCTTCATCATCATCGTATCTAATTCCCCAGTTTCTTCGCCAATACTCATCATTTGAATGGCGAGAGGAGGAAATACCCCTTCCCTTTCCAAAGCAATGCTGATCATTCCCCCTTGTTGAATCTCCATTTTCGATCGTTCGATCGCATCCTCAATCACCTTATTACCGGCAACATCTCGCACGATATCCATACAGTTGAGAATGGGAACCCCCGATCGCGTCAAAGTCCCGAAAATCCGACAAAATCGCGCTACAGCATTTTTTTGATTCAAATCGCCGATTAAAGGGGCTTTTAAAAAGAATCCGTCAATTTGTAAGTGTCCGGCGGGGGTCTTATAGTAGAGCTTGTAGGCTGTGCTTAACCCCACAATCGTACCAATGAAGCTCGGCCAAAACCACCAATCGTTAGCATCCGGAATGAATAAATTACTCAAAATCAACATGATTTGCGTGAGTAACGGTAGGGTTGTTCCCAAGTCTTGAAAAATCCCCGCAAAAATGGGAATCAAAAAGATGGTCATGGCGAAAAAGACGATCACCGCCAAAGATCCCACCGCCACAGGATAAGCCATTGCTGACTTAACTTGATTGTTGAGGCGCTGCATATTCTCCAACAATACCGCCAATCGATCTAAAACCTGATCGAGAACCCCCCCAACTTCTCCCGCTTCTACCATCGAAACGTAAAGTTTGTCAAAACACTCGGGATACTTTCGCATAGACTCGGAAAGACTCACCCCTTGTTGTACATCTGCACTAATTCCCGTTAGTGCCTTTTTTAACTTGGGGTTGGGACATTGATCCGTCAGAATTCCCAAACATCTCACCATTGCCACCCCCGCATTGACCATAACGGAAAATTGGCGAGAAAAAACCGATTTATCCTTGACCCCAACGCTGGTCATTTTTTCCGTTAGGCTGGCTAAATCTAAATTTAAACCTGCCGCTTTGACTTCGCCAACACTACTATACTGATTCTGAAGAATCATGCGAGCCTGTTCTTGGGAAGTCGCTGCAACTTTTTCTTTGATTAGATTGCCTTTAGAATCTTTAACTTCAGCAACAAATGTAGGCATGATTTGTGAATAGGTAATGGGTAATAGGTAATTGGGAATGGATTCGCCAAACAACCAACAACCAAAAATCACTTAATAAATATCTAACGTTTTTTAGCTGTTCCTCCTGCTCCAACGAGACGTTGTAATTCATCGGGTTTACCACTTTTGCTAATTCCTTCTTCGTAAGAGATGACATTTCTTTTGACTAGATCTGCCAATGCCTGCTCCATTGTTTGCATTCCTAGTTTCATTCCAGTTTGAATGGCAGAATAAATCATTGCGGTTTTACCATCTCGAATTAAGTTGGCGATCGCCGGCGTAACCACCATAATTTCCTGAGCCATTGCTCGTCCAAATTCTCCCGGTTTGGGATTGGCTTTCTGCACCAAACATTGACTAAAAACCGCTAAAAGGGACTGGGACATTTGCGCCCGAATTTGCGGTTGTTGCTCTGGGGGAAAGACATCTAAAAGGCGATCGATCGTTCCCGCAGCAGAGTTAGTGTGCAGAGTACCAAAAACAAGGTGTCCTGTTTCTGCGGCAGAGACAGCAAGAGCAATAGTTTCTAAATCTCGCATTTCCCCCACCAGAATGATATCTGGGTCTTGTCGGAGCGCCCCTTTTAAGGCGTTACTAAAACTCTTGGTATCCTCTCCTTTTTGTCGTTGGTGGAATAGACTTTTCACATTCGGAAAAACATATTCAATCGGGTCTTCTACCGTGAGAACGTGTTCGGCTCGGGTGCGATTGATCAAGTCCAACATCGCCGCCATTGTTGTCGTTTTTCCCGATCCAGTTTGCCCAGTTACTAACACCATTCCCCGAGGGCGTTCGGTAAATTCTCGGACAATATCGGGAAGCCCTAACATATCGAAATTAGGAATTTTAGAAGATAAGGCACGCATACAAGCCGCCCAACATCCCCGTTCTTTGTAAACATTAAGACGGAAGCGAGCTAAACCTTTTACCCCATAAGAAGAATCCAATTCCCAGTTTTGTTCTACGTCTTTACGCTGCTTGTTGTTCAGCATACTGAAGATCAGCTTTTGTGCCTCCTGGGGGGTGAGAGGTTCTTCGCCGATGGGTTGCAGTTTACCGCTAATGCGATAATAAATTGGCGCTCCCGCTTGAATGTGAATGTCGGAGCCGCCCATTTCTACCAACTGTTCCAATAAGTCTTCGATCATTAAGTCCATTTGTATTTCTCCTGAATAAATTTGTGATAGGCGATCGCTCGCCATTGATATTGAGTCTAGAATGCCCGTTTTTCAAGGAAAAAGAGACAGATTATAAATCCGCAAAACGAGGGGTCATGCAGTACGGACAGTCTATCCACTCGGGTTGCAATTCCGCCCCACAAGTGGTACAAGTTAAGCCGCTCTTGCGTTTGGCTTTAAGTTCGGCTTCAAGTCCTGCATCGGTGAAGGTCACGCGATCGACCTCCTCTAAGGTCGTACTCCCTTCTTTCACCAAATTTAAACTATAAGCAAGCAGAGTAATCATGCCTTCTTCGACTGCTTTTTCCTTAATCAGTTCGGTGGATGCGCCCCCGTTAATCAGGGCTTGCAGTTCCTCACTATTCCGCATGACCTCATAGACCCCAACCCGCCCTTTATAGCCAACACCACTGCATTTGCCACAAGTATCGGCGTTGCGTTGGTCGGGAGCAACAAAATTAGCTTTGTAGAAGGTGAGTTCGCCATCTTGAGAAGCAGACATCCCATAGCGTGCCAGTTCTTCTCGGGTTGGTTCGTAAGGGATGCGGCATTCGCTGCAAACTCGCCGCATTAAGCGTTGTGCCAAGACCCCCAGTAGTGCGCCGGAGATCATGAAAGGTTCAACCCCCATTTCATCCAGACGGGCGATCGCGCCAGCAGCATCGTTGGTGTGTAGGGTAGTGAGGACTAAGTGACCCGTAAGTGCGGCTTCAATTGCCGTTTTTGCGGTCTCCTTATCTCGCGTTTCCCCCACCAGAATGACATCGGGATCTTGCCGGAGAAAAGACCGCAAAATGGAAGCGAAGTCCATGCCTTTTTCCCGAATAACCTGAACTTGAGTAATCCCGTCCAAGGAATATTCAATGGGATCTTCGGCGGTACTAATATTTACACCAGGGTCATTGCGTTCCGCCAGCACGGAATACAAACTGGTAGATTTTCCCGATCCCGTCGGTCCGGTAACGAGGATCAAACCAAAGGGACGACTGGCCATTTCTCGCACTAATTCCAAGGATTCTTGGTGAGAGATCAGTTTATCTAATCCCAGTTGAGTCGCCGAGTTATCCAAAATTCGCAAAACAACTTTTTCCCCATAGCGACTGGGTAGGGTACTCACCCGGAAGTCAACTTTGCGCCCTTTATACATTCGACGGATTTTGCCATCTTGGGGCATTCGTTTTTCCGCAATGTCCAACTCAGACATAATTTTAAAACGAGCGGCAACGGCGGGGGCTACCTTTTTCGGGACTGAGGGAAAAGGTTTGACTAAAACTCCATCTTTGCGGAAACGTACTCTTAGTTCTTCTTCTTGGGGTTCGATGTGAATGTCGGAAACGTCTTCATTGAGCGCCCGCATTAAGATTTTATTGACTAAATTCACAATGGGCGCACCTTGAGCATCTTCGGCGGCTCCCAAGTCGTCTTCATTTTCGTCGGGAGCATCTTCGAGGGCTCCCAAATCTTGAACTAAGCCGCTCATATCAACGGCTTTGGCATCTTCTTTTTGCTTTTCCCGTTTAACTTGTTCGTCTAAATATTTGTCGAGAAGTTGCTGATAATCTTGGGGGGTAATCACCATGCGCTGAAGTTGAATACCTTGGGGACGGAGAATGCGTCCCAAATCATCTTGCGCTTCGAGGTTATCGGGGTTCACCATGGCCACCAAAACCGAGGGGGGATTCCCATTACTTCTCGAAAGGGGAGCGAGATAATGACGGCGACAAACATCAATGGGAATTAATGTGTCGATCAACTCTGCCATTTGATTGTCCGAGGTGGGGTCAATTTCTGGATCGAGAGAATCTACCCCGTAGAGGATTTTAAGCTCAAAAAGTTGTTGTTTTTTGTACTGCCTTTGTAGCTCGGGGGTAAGCTGGCGACCCGTAATAGTCTCGATCGCTTCAGTCAGGGGACGACCGGATTTGCGCGTTTCGGCAAGGGCTTGCTTCATCTGTTCGTTATCTGCAAAACCCGCTTGAATGATTTTGTTGCCGAACGGAGAAAAATCATTGCGAATGGTTAGAGCGCGGGAACGCCGAGAGGATCTGGGTGTAGATTGGGTCATAGTCGTTGGGTGACGTATTTCCTGAAAAAATGGTAGGGGTGCGGGCTGAGGAATGGGATTCGGTTAGCCTTTTGTTCCCTCTTCTTTAGCTTTCTTAAACTATTCCCTTGACTCGATGGGAAATCGTTAATGCTGTATCCAAGACCAAATCAATCGAAGATGATTTTGACTCGTACTCATTCTATTAAACCCGAAGGAGCGATCGCTCCTTCGGAAGCATTTGGGATTCTTTCAACTATCCATGATGATAACTTTAGAATATTGACACTGGAGACAGATTTACTGCGAACCAGAGAAAAATTACCGATTTTTGTGCTAAGTTTTGTAAACTGGGTTCGAGTTGAAAAATAGCGATCGCCCATAAACCCATTCTCTCGTACAAAGGAGAACAACATTATCCGCACCGAGAAGAAATCTTGATGGCAGACAGATCGAGATAGAGAAAGGACGGTATGATGATTCAAGGGCGTAAAGCGTTCTTTTCCGAATTCAATTTAAGGCAAAATTTAAAGGCAAAATTTAAGGTACGATGATCGACGATCAAAAGCAGTCAGAAGAAACTTTCTCTCCAGATCAATCTGGGGATAAGGTCAAGGACAATAGCATCTTGGAAAATCCACAAGGAGAAGATTCTCCCGAGGTTACTGTGGCACAAGACCAGACTGCTGACCCGCAGGAAATCGGCTCTATGAATCAAGGCGATCGCGGCGAGAATCTTGAGGAATCTACCCTAGAAGCTCTCGAACTTAAAGACCTCGAATTCAATGAAACGGAACAGGGTCAAAGTGGGACATCTTTAAAATCTCAACCCGAGACTTCGGGAGGGGAGAAAGAAGGAGAATCCTACTCGGCGGGGGTTCAAGGGGCGCAAGTGCAGATAATGGAAGCCTTGCAATTTGAAATCGAGTCTCTCAAGCGACAACTCGCCAAACAAACCGAACAGGCAGAATCCTTGAAGGCTCAATCCGTGAGAATTGCCGCCGATTTTGATAACTTCCGCAAACGGACGCAAAAAGAAAAAGAAGAGCGAGAGGTTTTTGCCAAACGCAATACCATTAACGAACTCTTACCCGTCGTGGATAACTTCGAGCGAGCGCGATCGCAAATTCGTCCAGCCAATGATGGCGAAATGGGCATTCACAAAAGTTATCAAGGCGTATATAAAAATTTAGTGGATTGCCTCAAGCGCTTGGGAGTTTCTGCCATGCGTCCGGAAGGGCAAGAATTCGATCCCAATTATCACGAAGCCATGTTGAGAGAACAAACTGCTGAATATCCCGAAGGGGTAGTGATCGAGCAATTAGTTCGCGGCTACATGATAGGCGATCGCGTCCTGCGTCATGCCATGGTAAAAGTTGCCGCCGCCCCAGAAGACGAAACAAATTTCTCAACTGAGGGTAATATAGACTCTAACTCGGAAAGCGAAACTCCATCGGAAGAATAATTGAGAGAACCTCGATGCTTCCATTTAAACTAATATTAGTCTCTTGCACACTTATAAAACCCGATCGCTATGGGAAAAGTCATCGGTATCGACCTAGGCACTACAAATAGTTGCGTTGCTGTTCTCGAAGGGGGAAAACCCATCGTTATTCAGAACAGCGAAGGAGGCCGTACCACCCCCAGTATGGTCGGTTTTGGCAAATCAGGGGAGCGTTTGGTCGGTCAGTTGGCCAAGCGCCAAGCAGTCACCAATGCTGAAAACACCGTCTATAGTATCAAACGCTTTATCGGTCGTCGTTGGGACGATACCGAAGAGGAGCGTTCTCGCGTGCCTTACAAATGCGTCAAAGGCCGAGATGATACCGTGGATGTCCAAATTCGCGGCAAAAATTACACCCCCCAAGAAATCTCGGCCATGATTTTGCAAAAGCTAAAATCCGATGCCGAACAGTTTTTGGGAGAACCTGTCACCCAAGCCGTGATCACAGTTCCTGCTTACTTTACCGATGCCCAACGACAGGCAACGAAAGATTCAGGCACCATCGCCGGGTTAGAAGTCTTGCGGATTATCAACGAGCCTACCGCAGCCGCTCTCGCTTATGGGTTGGAAAAACAAGACCAAGACCAGCACATTCTTGTATTTGACTTGGGAGGAGGAACCTTTGATGTTTCCGTCCTCCAACT
>NZ_JAYGHV010000124.1:0-57216 GCF_034932145.1 Spirulina sp. 06S082
AGACAGCAGAAGCAGGGGCTGGTGTTACCTTGGGGAAAGTCCTACAACAGCGCTATCCTGCTGCGCGTTTAGAGATTCATGGGGCATTCCAGACGGCTGCCCTGCTTTGGCATAAAGACCCGGAATATGGCTCTCTGGCGATGGATATTGCTACAGCTAGAACTGAATTTTACCCTTACCCGGCTGCTAATCCCGAAGTTGAAGCCAGCGATCTGCGCCAAGACTTGTATCGCCGGGATTTTACAATTAATGCCCTTGCATTGCGCTTAACTAAGCCGCGATCGCAAGAATTATTAGATTTTTTTGGCGGTTTGCAGGACCTGCGATCGCGGCAAATTCGCGTCCTTCACGCGAATAGTTTTATTGAAGATCCAACGCGCATTTATCGCGCTGTCCGTTTTGCAGTTCGGTTAGGATTTACCATTGAATCTCAAACCGAAGACTATATTCGCTATGCCCTGGAGAGTGGAGTGTACGATCGCCGCAATAGCGATCGCAAAGTTCCCGCCCTTACAACCCGCTTAAAAACCGAACTTAAATATATTCTCCAAGCCCCCTATTGGTATCCCGCTTTAAAATTAATTGCCTCCCTGGGAGCCTTACGCTGTTTGCATCCGACCTTAAAATTAGATCGGGCTTTATGGTGGCAAATTCGTTTTCTCGATCGCGCTTTGGGTCGTTTTGACCCAGAAAATCATCTCATTCACTGGCAAATGCGCTTGGAAATGCTACTTTCTAATTTACCTTCTCCCGCAGCCGCGCAAGTTGCAGAAAATTTACAATTAACTGCCGACAGCCTACAACGCTTGAGCCGTTTTACCTCAGTCAAACAGCAAATTATTGCCGATCTCACCGACTTATCTGGCGATCGTCCCAGCGCGATCGTGAAGATTTTACGCCACTATAAAACCCCGATGTTGGCACTGCTAGTGGTGCAAACTCCGAGAAACATCCGCCGTAAAATCTGGCGCTATTTAACCTGTTGGTCGCAAATAGTTTCCCCTCTCAATGGCAACGATCTCAAACAACTCGGCTATCAACCCGGACCGCAATATAAGCAAATTCTTGACGACCTTTTCTCGGCAACTCTAGATGGAATTGTTGGCGATCGCGCTGATGCAGAAGCCTTTTTACACAAATATTATAGCGCTACGCGCTAGGCAACAGGCAACAGGCAACAGTAAGCGATGACTGGGTTTTAGCAGTTAGAGATGTCCTAACCTTTAATGCGTAGTGCTATATTAACTTAACCTTCGCCATCATGAAGAAGTGAAAAAGGCGCTTTATCGAGCCTAAAGTCGTGCTAAATGTTTGAGAATGGCGAGAACTTCATAGAGTTCGTTTTCGGGATTGATGAGGGATAACAATCGGGAGGTAGCATATTGAGGGTTGGGGGTATAGTGGGTTTTGAGGAATAAGAATTCACTACCATTGGTAATCATGCCGAAAGTGGGGTGTTCTTTGTCTGGGTTGCCCAGCATATAGGCGAGAGTTTGAGGAAGGGCGCGAGTTGCCGCGAAGTCGCTGCGTTTGGATTCAATGACGGCAAGCCACAGTCGATCTTTGAGGACAAGAATATCGATTCGTCCTTGAATGAGAATGTCTTGGTCTTGGAGTTCGATCGCTATACTGGTTTCGGTTTCGAGGCGGAAGGGGCGGCGGTAGAATCCGGCAAGATCGAGGAGGGGGGCGAGAACGACCATTTTAACACTATTTTCAAGCATGGGCGGGTCTTCCATTAGCTCGGAAAAGTTGGTTTTAACGCGATCGAGGGTTTCGCGATCGCGATCGCTAAGGGAGGGGCATTCTTGCGTCCATTCGGGGAAGAATTGCCGTGAGGGTGAGGGCTGCAGCCCGGTAGTCTGTTTGAGGATGCGGAGGGTGATTTCTTGGGGGGTAATGAGTTGAGGCATTTTTGAGAGGTAAGCGATCGCAATTCTATTCTCGCGATTAAAAAATTCCCGAGTCAAAGGACTCGGGAAGAAAAAATTCACAGGAAACAGTAGAACTTAATAAACTTCGACGTGCCAGCGATGAGCTTTTTTCAACTCCTTGCGCTTCGCATCCCAGTCCATACCAATTTTTTCTGCTTCTCGGGTGAAAGTTTCCGCGATCGGCGGTTCCATCCCCTTCAATCCACACATATAAACGTGAGTATTGGGTTTTTGAATCATGTCGAAGATTTCTCCCGCATATTCGCTCACCCGGCTTTGCACGTACATCTTGCTACCGTCCTCACCTTTTTGCTCGCGACTAATAGCATAAGTTAGGCGGAAATTGTCGGGATATTCTGCGGCCAGCGCTTCCAACTCCTCTTTGTAGAGAATATTCGCCGTATAGGGAATACCGAAAATTAGCCAAGCCAACCCCTTAAACTTATAATCTTCGTGTTGTTCCTTAAACATCCGCCATAAGAAGGCTCGGAAAGGAGCAATACCCGTACCTGTTGCCAGCATGATAATAGTTGCATCCTCATCATCGGGTAAGAGCATCTCCTTGCCCACAGGGCCCGTAATGGCAACATCGGCACCAGTGTCTAAGTTACACAAATAACTCGAGCAAACCCCATAAACAGTTTCTCCTGTTTCCGGATGCTTGTACTCCAGTTCGCGCACGCACAACGAGACGGTTTTATCGTCAATATCATCCCCGTGACGAGTCGAAGCAATAGAATAAAGGCGCAATTTGTGCGATTTTCCCTTCTCATCGGTTCCCGGTGGAATAATGCCAATACTTTGACCTTCCAAATAGCGCAGATCGCCTCCAGAAATGTCAAATTTCAGGTGACGAACTGTTCCCGTTCCCCCCTCGCGAACCAATTCCGTGTTTTCTACACACTTGCCAATATAGGGGTTTTTAGGTCTGTAGAGGTTGATAGGAATATCAACTTTAGCTTTAGCTTGAGTCATAGGTTTATGATTGGGCGTTGCAGGTGCAGTTTCGGCAATCACTTTAGCTCCTGTTAAGGTTTCAGAAGTTAAAGGCTTGATACTGAGAATTTTGCCTCCCAGTCGATTAATGCGCCGCATTTCATCTTGCATCCGGTCGTAGGTTACGGTAATAAAAACCGTTCCGCTACTGCGAACGGAATAATTCGGTCGATTGTCCGAGGCTAGACCTTCGACTTCATAAACAAATTTGCGGCTTCCAGGTTTGTACATTCGATTCAATATCTCCCAACTTCGCGATCGAAACTATATATTGCGTGGTCAAAAAACTCTGCCCTCAAAAAAGAGGCAAGGGTTTTTTGCCGATAATATTCAGCCTAGCATTGCAAGAACCTCGTACAATAGCCTGGGGCTTCAGAGGCGATCGCGATCGCCCCTGAGTTCAGATCCGGGGAGTACCTCGTCGCAATGAACAAACCAAATGTCCCAACTGATTTGCGGACACTCATCCTTAAAATAATCTCTTCGAGAGCAGAATATTGTTAAGATGGCATCTTTTTTACTTTTTCTTTAACAAAAATGCCCGCGCTACCTTAGCATAAGAACTAGGTGGGCTGTCTGTATTCCTGTTTGACCTTGTGGAGACTCTCCTGTTGAGGTTCCAGGTTCAGCTTGCTTAATCTTGTTAAAAAATTGTTTTGTATTAGAGGGAAGGTATGATCGCACAATCGGATCGTGTGGTTCTCATAGGAGTCGCCGGAGACTCGGGATGCGGGAAATCAACCTTTTTGCGCCGTTTGACCGATTTATTTGGCGAAGAGTTTATGACGGTCATCTGTTTGGATGACTATCACAGTCTCGATCGCAAAGGCAGAAAAACGGCGGGGGTAACGGCTTTAAATCCCAAAGCCAATAATTTTGATTTGATGTACGAGCAAATCAAAGCCCTTAAAGAAGGAAAGGCTATTGATAAACCCATTTACAATCATGAGACGGGTGAACTTGACCCTCCAGAGCGCATTGAACCCAATAAAGTGATCGTGATTGAAGGCTTGCATCCTCTCTACGACGAACGGGTTCGCGGATTGATTGATTTTGGGGTTTATCTCGATATCAGTGATGAGGTAAAAATTAACTGGAAGATCCAGAGAGATATGGCAGAGCGGGGTCATACCTACGAAGACGTTCTCGCTTCGATCAATGCCAGAAAACCTGATTTTAAAGACTATATTGAGCCGCAGAAAGAATATGCCGATGTGGTTATTCAAGTTTTACCCACCAAGTTAATCGACGATAAGGAAAGTAAATACCTGCGCGTTCGCTTGGTTCAAAAAGAGGGGATTGCTAATTTTGAGCCAGTATATCTGTTTGATGAGGGTTCTACCATTGATTGGCGACCTTGCGGGCGCAAGCTGACTTGTACTTATCCTGGGATTAAAATGTACTATGGTCCCGATAGTTTTATGGGGCATGAAGTCTCTCTTCTAGAGGTAGACGGTCAATTTGATAATCTTGAGGAGATGATTTACGTTGAAAGTCATTTGAGCAGTACTTCAACTCGCTATTATGGCGAAATGACTGAATTGTTACTCAAACATAAGGATTATCCCGGTTCTAATAACGGTACTGGACTTTTCCAAGTTTTGGTCGGGTTAAAAATGCGGGAAGCCTACGAACGCTTAACTCGTCCCGAAGTTGAAAACAAGGTTGCTGCAACGGCAACGGTGTAGTACAAAGGCTCAGGACTGACGTAAAAGATGCTCGTAAAAGATGCTGATTGAGTTCTATTTGAGGCGCATATCGATCGCGCCTCAGTTTTTTTGGGTTGATAATCGATAATTGGTAAAATAATTTTAGGTTTGGGGTCGGTCATTATGAGAATTTGGGCGTTTGGTTTTATCTTATTCTTTGGCAGTGTCGAGTTTTATCAATGGTTGCAAGCAATGGAAATTCCTTTACCCGTTTATATTGGCCTGGGTATTTTATTGGCGATCGCCTCTAATGCGAGGCGATCGCGTCCTCATTTAGAATCCAATACCGATCCTGTGGAACAACCGATTATTCCTCAGCCTGTCCCTCAAAATATGCCCAAGACTCAGCCCACTAAAGATTCAATCTCATTTAAAATGTGAATAGCCTTGTGGAAAATTTGTTGAGGGATTTGTTTCACAATTGCGGCAGAATTAGTGATTGTGAATAATAATGTGGCGATCGCGATCGATTTGAATGCAGCCCGATCGCTGTAGCTTGCCTAATAATCGCGTTACAGTGACCCGAGTCGTGCCAATAGCATTCGCAAGATTTTGATGGGTGAACCGCACTGGTAAGCGAATTCCTGCTTCTGTAACTTGTCCCAGATCTGCCTTAAGAAGGGATAGTAAGCGGGTGAGGCGATCTTCAACGCGACGATATCCGGCGATCGCCAAAATTGCTTCAGTTTGTCGCAGTCGTCGAGTCACGCTATCGGAAACAGTCTGAGTCAAGGAAGGAGAGTTTTGTATTTCACTGAGGGGAAACCAGCGCAAGTAAACATCCGATAGTGCGTTTGCTTCATAAAACTCCAAACGAGTCAACCAAAGACCGAAAAATGTTGCTGGAGTTGCCCATCCTAATATGACTTCTTCGCCACTGGCATGAGCAGTACTCACTTGTACTAAACCGCGATAAACTTGCCAAACCCCCCCTTCATCTAAGGGAATATTTTCGCCTCGATGATAGAGATGTAAGCGCCGATTTTCTGGGGATTCTTCTGGGGAGAGGAGATCGATGGGTTGAGGAGTCAGCAGCATAATATCTCTTTCACAAATAAAAAGTTAAAGATTAAAAGTTAAACAATTTTCATCCTCTCATCTCAAGATAAATCTTTAAGTTGACTTCTCTCCGCTCTAAAGATACGGAGATTCATAAGTAGCTATGAACTCTTAAAGGCATAGTCAAAGTGCCTCTATACGCTCAAATATGCTGACCATAGCCACATACATTGCGTTTACTTTTGGGTTTTATACTTTCAAACGTCCATCACTCAGCCAGTTTGGTACGCTCCTCGCTCTGCCATTGCTCGCAGTGGTGTAGTCATACTGTCGTTAGAATGATTTAACCGTTGTTTCTTACTTGCCGGGATCTCTCCGTACTAGAACGATTCATCACGTAGACTTGGGTTCTACTCGCTATGGGATATTGTCCTATTTTTCTAGCTTCTTGTAAAGAAAATTAATAATTATTATTCACGAACAAAATGGGGAGATTGCGCGATCGCCCGGAAGGATTGTCGCGTTTCGAGGCAGGAGAATTTTTGCTGCAAGTCTTGCCAAGCCTGCCATTTTTGCTGACGAATTTCTTGCAGGTGTTGGGCAAGGTGAGGTAGTTCAGTCTGGAAAGATTTGGCAAAAAAACGATTGAGAAATTCTTGCAACACAAAGCTATCTTGAAGATCGCCGAGAATACTTTGCACTGTTTTGATTTGCTTGAGATATATCTCGTATTCCTTGCCATAAAACTGCTCGAACAGTTCCATTTGATAGCGCGTGCGTTTGGCGGATTTTCGCAAACTGTGGAGCTTTTTTTCCTGCTGCACCAAAATGTTACAGATTGTATCAGGAGCGCTATCTTTGACTGAAGGAATTTCCCCGCGATCGCCGGCTTCAACCCACCATCCCGGATGCAGGAGAAGTTGACTAAATTGCGGCAACAGTAAATCCGGTAAAATTAGTTCTAGGGGAAGGCAAGCCAGAGAGGAATAGTGCGGCTTCTCCAGCCAAGATGTAAAGCCATTCTTCAAGTGGAGGTAGGTTTTCCCCTTTAAAGTCTTTTTCACCGCTTTAAAGGCTTTTTTGCGGTCCTTGGCTAACCTTTTCAGGAGGCGATCGAGTTTCTGGCGTTCTGCTTTGGGTAACTGGGGACGATATTCTGTTTTCAGGGTGGCTTCAAGTACGTCAATATCTCGTAACTTTCCCAATACCTTCGCCACTCGTCCCACGGCCTTTTCCGTGGCGATCGCCGGCAGGGATAGGATGGGGGCAAACCCAACCAATGCTGTTCGCAAACGGCGCATACTGACCCTCATCTGATGGAGTTCTTCCGAATCGCGATCGGCGAGAACCCCCGCTTCATAGGAGATTGTTTTCCAATAGTGTTGGGCGATCGCAATATACGCTAAATTGGCAAAAGTCATGATTTCGGCTTCTTTGCCCCAAGCTGCATTTTTCCCCATATCACCCCACAAAGAATATAAGTTGCAGCGATCCTCCCATTCTAGTCAAAAAAACCGAATGACTGCCAACCCCAGCCGATCAAAAATGAATATTAAGCAAAGACTTTCAATTATGCTCTCAAATCAATATTATACTTCATAAGTAAATCATCCCACGATACTAGATTGTAAGATGCACGTTAAAAAACTGAGCCTGCTTGTGACAGTATTCACGCTATTGCTGGGAGCGATCGCGACAGAAACGGCTCGAGCCGAGTCTATGGTTGAATCCTTTAACGAGCCTATCCTGCTGGCACAAAGAACTACTCCTCGCGAACCCAAAGTTAGAGGTGTGGTTAAGAGCGTTGTTGGAACCCAAGTTCTCGTCGAACTCGATCGCGCCCAAGATCAATTTCTCTGGGTTGGCGTTCCTCAAGCGCAACTGGGGTCGCTGAATTTGATGGGAGGGACTCCGGTTTTCCTAGAAGGAAACAAAATTGTCTCTTTGGCTCCTCATAGCCTCCCAGTTCCTCCGCGTTCTAGTAACTTTAGTAGCCGCATTCAATCGCTTTGGTCTGACTACGAACGTTCCCTC
Source organism: Spirulina sp. 06S082 (assembly GCF_034932145.1). Taxonomy (NCBI): domain Bacteria; kingdom Bacillati; phylum Cyanobacteriota; class Cyanophyceae; order Spirulinales; family Spirulinaceae; genus Spirulina; species Spirulina sp. 06S082. Next base: position 7,673 of record NZ_JAYGHV010000124.1, read on the forward strand.
GATCGCAGTCCCAGTCCTTCCACGGTTTCTTTACCTTTCGACTCAACCCCAGCAACAATTCCTGGTCCTGCAACAACACCCGTTCCAATTCAAGGATTGTGGTAGTTTTGGGAAAAATATTAGAGTTGTAATACCCCAACTCATTATTAAAATAACGAGGCTGCACTCTCGAAGTAAAGCCTCATTTTTTTGTGCTGATTAGCATCAGTATTCCACAAAAAAAGCGATTTTTCAGCTAGAATTCTGAGAAGAACAAAACGTAGAACTTTAAACTATAACTGGTAAAATGGTGAAACACAAACGATTAAAGAGATTTCACTCTATTTTGTTTGTTTTTTTTGTTTGTTGTTTAGCGATCGCTTGTAGTGCAATCTCAGATAACATAGAAAAAAAAGTATCATTAAGTATTGGTGTCGATCCCACTTTTCCTCCTTTTGCAATGCAAGAGAATGAAAATCGAGTGATTGGATTTGAAATCGAGTTGATGCAGGCGATCGCCGACAGAGATGACATGAAAATTGAATGGAAAAATATAGCATTTGACCAATTAATTCCCACTCTAGAAAAAAGACAGATTCAGGCAATTATGAGTAGTATGAAAATTACGCCTAAGCGATCTGAAATTGTTGCTTTTTCTCGTCCCTATTTCCATTCCGGCCTGGCGATCGCTGTCCGAGATGAAGATAAAAAAATTAAAGGATTAAAGGATCTGGAAAATAAAATAATTGCCGTAGAAATTGGCACAGAAGGAGCTAGAGAAGCAGAGAAAATATTAGGGGCAAAAGTCAGTAAGTTTTCTTCTATTGCCATTGCTTTATACCAATTAAAGAATGGAACAATTGATGCAGTTCTTAACGATGCGGCTCTAACATTACACGCAATTAAAATTGGCAATTTAGATGGATTAAAAGTGATTGATGAATTATTAACTCAGGAATATTATGGTATTGCACTGCCCAAAGATTCAGAATATCTAGAGCCAATCAACGATATCTTAGAAGAATTAATCGTCGATCGAACCTATGAAGAGCTTTATCGTCAGTGGTTTAATAGCGAACCGCATACCCTCCCCAAAATTGCTGCTAATCTAGAATAAATTAAATGCGATCTTCCAATACGATCGCCTTTTCTCCTTTGTTCTTAAGGGACTGGCGATCGCGCTGGAAGTTGGCGATCGTCGTCCAAAACCATCCCCCAACAAAAGGCAACCATAAAAATAATCGTGCTGATTCATTCATCCACCAATCATAGATTCCTAATGCGGCACGGTATTGTAAAATAAAATAAATAAATACTGTCATGCTAATCAGTTTTGTCCCTAAATTACGACTTGCTACGGCAAAAGGAACGAGCCAACTAAAATACCAAGCATGAATGATAGGAGAAAAGATAAATAACGTAAAAAAGTATGTTTCTGTAAAATTACGAAAACTTTTAATTCTCCACAGCATAATCAGCCCGATCGCCAAGAGAGGAAGCGCTAAACTCGAATTATCTGTCAAAAGAAATCCCCATTTCTGCAAAAAATAAGGCAGGAAATCTGCACTACGACCATGAACCACAAAATCTGAATTACCAGCACTATAGGGCAAAATAGGACAGCGATCGCCAAAACAAAAAGGAATTCCACTGATGAGTAAAGGGAGAAAACCGCAAGCTAAAACCGCGATCGCTTTTTGCATTCCTTTTCGTTTCAATGCCTGCCAGAGAAGAAAGCCTAAAATCGGCAGAGAAGTCCATTTAATGGCAATACTAACCCCTAATAAAAGTGCCGTACCGAGATAATTTTTATTGTTTGCATTCGCGTCAAATAACAACCACGCCGCCACTAAAGGTAAAATAAACCAACTATCATAATGTCCGCCTCCTGCAAAAGAATATAAAATCAAAGGATTCCAAGCATAGACAATGGTTTGAACATAGCCAAATTTTCGACTGAGTAACCCACAAATCAATAAATCTGAGATAATAAAACTTAACTTAAAGAGAATAACACTGGGAGAAATACTCGCTAAAATCCGAAAACCAAATTGAGTAATGGGAGGATAAATCGCTGAGAAATGTTTTAAGTTAATGAGTTCCCACCAATCAGTACGATAGGGAATTAATTCTGCGGCTTCCGGTGGGAGATCGTAAGGACTAAAGCCAATATTTTGTAGATATCCCTCCCATAAATAGCGCCAAATATCATCTCCTGGATACATAAACAGTAAAAGCAAGCGCAAGGCGATCGCAACTCCCCAAAACCAAGTTCCTTTTAGCGATCGCAGTCTCCAAGAAAAGACAAATCCGACACTCATAAGACCAATTCCCCCCCAAAATTTTGGCACGGCTTCAACTTGCCGAAAATCGCCATAAGGAAGGATAAAAATAGTCCCGATCGCCAGCAATAATACACTCGCCCAAAGGAGAAGAAACTGCGGAGGAGTAAAACGTTTTAAGTTGCGTTGAAAATATAAATTTCCCAAGGTACTGAGAATAATTGTTCCCGCTTTCAAACTCCCCGCGATCGTCCCAGAAATCTTCGATCGCCCCCCTTGTCTGGGATAATAATGAACGGGAATCTCACAAATATGTAATTGCTGTTCTACCGCCTTCACCTGCATTTCCACCGTCCAACCAAAGCCCCGATCCTGCATTTTTAGGGCTTCTAAGGCAGATCGACGCATCAAACGCAAGGGACCCAAATCTCGATAACAATAGCCCCAACCCAGTTGAATTAAAAATGTTGCTAGTCGATTGCCGAAGCGCTGCACAGAAGTGAGGTTTTCTCGTCCCTGTGCCGTCGCCCCCCGATCGCCGAGGATGAAATCATGGCGATCGCATCGGGCAAAAAATTGCGGGAGTTGTGCGATCGCGTCGCTACCATCTCCATCGCAAAATAAAATCCACTCGATCTCTGGGGGGATATCCTGTAACCCTCGCCAACAGGCACAGCCATACCCAGCGATCGGTTCGTAAATCACTTCAGCCCCCGCAGATCGGGCGATCGCGGCACTGCGATCGCGACTGCCATTATCCACCACGCGAATGCGACTCAAGCCGATCGCCTGCAAATCCTCAATGACTGCCGCGATCGTAGCTTCTTCGTTGCAGACGGGGATAATGACCAAAATCTTGTTTAATGAGGGCATTTGGGCATCTGTGGGCGCATCTGGATCGGTTTTGTTGGGGGGAAGCGAGGAGAAATCGAATACACTAGCGGACATGGCTGAAAGAGACTCTAGGAGGGCGATCGCTTCACAATTTAACGCAATTCCCTGAATTATCTCTGAGAGTCAATTTAATTAAAATTTGGTTTTTGTATGATTAGACACGCAAAAAGTCAATCTTTTGTAATAAAACGTTATAAAGTTCCCGTTTAACGCGAGAACCTATTCTGATTGAGGAGTGAATCATGAAAACCACCACCCCAGATAATTGTCAAACTTGTCCAATTTGTCGTGTTAAGATTGCCCATGATGACAAAGTATATTTTTCTTCTGGCCAACCCGGAACCCGCGCCCGTCTTTATGCCAGAGTGTGTCAGTATGCTAAAAAAGCTGGCTGTATTAACCAAAATAAAGAGGCGATCGGTACACTCACGAAATCTGACGGTTTTAGTACGGGAGAAGAAATCAAGAAAATGCTTAAAGCGAGTTAATTAGTAACTATAATCAGGTCTAGGGTTGACAAAATCTACGATTTATGTATCCTGTAGGGGCGTTGTATGCAACGCCCTTAAAAATGTCTTTAAATTGTTACTCTCTTCGTGAGTCTAATCATTTTTTCTCGTGTTATTTAACTCTTACATCTTCATCTTTTGTTTTCTACCGATCGCCGCGATCGGTTTTTTCGCACTCTCTCGTTTCCATTTGCAAAAAATTGCTTTCCTTTGGCTTGCTTTTACCTCTTTATTTTTTTATGGTTACTGGAATGTTTCCTATTTACCACTTTTTATCATTTCAATTAGCATTAATTATACTCTAGGAAAAACAATAGAAAGAGTTCAGAATTCCCGATTTTTTCTGGTCTTGGGGATTATATTTAATTTAGGATTATTGGGATATTTTAAGTATAGCCAATTTTTTCTCGATTCTTTTCATCAAGTCTTTAATTTTCAAGTTCCTGAAGTTAATATTATTTTACCTTTAGCGATTTCTTTTTACAGCTTTACCCAAATTGCCTATCTAGTGGATGCGTATCGAGGTCAAACTAAAGTTCACCACTATAATCTTTTATCTTATAGTTTATTTATTTCTTTTTTTCCTCAACTCATTGCTGGTCCAATTCTACGTTATAACGAACTGGTACCGCAGTTTCAAAAATCGCAACTTTTTATATTGTCTCAGAAAAACATCGCGATGGGACTGACTCTGTTTATTTTAGGATTATCTAAAAAAGTGGCGATCGCAGATAATTTGTCACCTTGGGTTGCTAATATTTTTCAGAATCCTAATGACATTACAATTCTAGAAGCATGGCTTGGTTCCTTAGCTTATACTTTACAGCTTTATTTTGACTTCTCCGGTTATTCAGACATGGCCATTGGTTTAGGTTGGTTGTTTAATATTCATTTACCTATTAACTTTAATTCTCCTTATAAAGCTATTTCTATTATTGATTTTTGGCGACGTTGGCATATTACTTTATCTCATTTTTTGCGCGATTATCTTTATATTCCTCTCGGTGGAAATCGTCTCGGAAAAATTAGACAATATCTTAATTTGATGATTACAATGTTACTAGGAGGATTATGGCATGGTGCAGGTTGGACTTTTATTATTTGGGGAGGACTACATGGCTCTTTATTAGTAATTAATAATATTTGGAGAGGTTCTCAATGGCAATTTTCTAGAATTTTAGGCTGGTTTTTAACATTTTTCATAGTTGTTTTAGGTTGGGTTATTTTTCGGGCTTCAAATCTAAAAGATGCCATAGAAATTATCCAAACTATGTTAGGAATTAATTCTATAATATTACCAAGTTCTTATCAAACTATTGTCGAGTTTATCTTTCCTTTTACCTCTTTTCAATATCAAGGATGGAGTCAATTTTCCCATTTCCCCGATATTGGCTTTCAAAAAAGTATTTTAGTGATATTTTGCTTGATTTTCGGGGTTGTATTCTTACCAAATACACAAGAAATAATGGAACGTTTTAAACCAACTTTACCAGTAGCTTTTTGTATAGGTTTATTAGCTACTTTTTGTCTAATTTCTCTCAATCAGGTTTCTGAATTTCTTTATTTTCAGTTTTAACAATGAACAGAAGATATTTTTACTATCTCCAAATTCTCGCTATATTTATTAGCTTGCAGTCTTTGATAATTGTGGGATTTAATCTCCTTGTCGATCCTTATGGAATCTTCCAATTGATAACCCTAGAAAATTTTAATCAAGAAAAGCCAAGTAAAATCAAAAATCCTCGACTGTTTAAAGCGATCGACATTATTAATTTAAAACCTAAAACTATTTTACTGGGTTCATCGCGAACAGATTTAGGATTAGACCCCAATTATCCTTTATTAAAAGCCTATCCTCCTATCTATAATTTAGGTATTCTGGGAGTTAATTCTTCTGAATTAAGATATTATTTTGAACACGCTCTTGTTAATCAAGATAACATACAAAGAGTTATTATCGGTCTCGATTTTTTTATGTTCAATACAAATAGAGATGATAAACCAGGTTTTAAGCAAAAACGTTTGCTAAAAAAACATTTGATTATATCCGATTTTGTTGACTCTACTTTATCTACTAATGCTTTAAATGAAAGTTTTCAGACCATTTCTTTCAATCAAAGTCCCGATCGCCTAAGTCCCTATTTTTTAAACGGGATGTCTGATACTGCTTATTTTTTGAAATATGTTCTCAAAAACACTTCAATAACAAAGGAATTCGATCGCTCTTTAACTCGCTTTTTAAGCGATCCGACACTTTACGGCAATTATACATTATCTCCCGAAAGATTGGAAGATATGCAAAAAATTATCCGAGTTTGTCAAGAAAAAAAGATAGAATGTATTACTTTTATTTCTCCTGCTCACGCTTTACAATGGGAAGCTATTCAAGTCGCTGGACTTTGGCCGGAGTTTGAAGAATGGAAGCAAGATTTAGTTCGTATTACACCTGTTTGGGATTTTTCTGGCTATAACAATATTACCACAGAACAGATCGATAATAAAATGAAAAATTATCTGGATAGTTCTCACTACACCAAAAAAGTTGGAGATTTAGTTTTACAGCGTATTTTACAAGGGAATGAAACTAATACATCTAATGATTTTGGGGTGCTAATTTCGCCGACTAATATAGAATCTCATCTTGTGAATCTGCGAAAAGAGCAAGAAACCTGGACAGCCAAAAATCCCGATTTAGTGGAATATGTCCAACAAATTAAAAGAAAAGTTGAAACGAAAAGGTTGAGGGAAGAAATGGAGTAACCAAACTCGAGCAAAGCGATCGCCTAGCAAAATATATCCTTCTGCTGTTAAGTGTACATTATCTTCCTGACGAGGTAAATCGAGAGTATCAAATACTGCTGTATAAGGTGTATTTTGGGCAACTCTAAGTTGAGCATTTCTGACGCGATCGCCATAAGGAAAACTTCCTCTGGTGGTAATTTGTGCGCTGGTAAGGGGAATTTTAGCCAGAATAAAGGGAAGATGAGAATTGTCTAATTCTCGGCGAATTCCATCGATAAAGTGCCTTAAATTAGCCTCGTAACTTTCACCCCCAATGCGATCGCGAGCATCTGATTCTCCTTGCATCCAGAAAAAACCAGCAATTTGTGTATTATACCCCAATTCTTGCAGGTCAAAAATAGATTGCTTGAATCGTGCGATCGCATTATTATAAAGAGATGCACCGACTTTCCATTCTTCCCTTAAATTCGTTCCATCACGAGCATATTTAACCAGTGCAACTTGCTCTCCCAGAACTTTATGGAGTCGCAAACCGAGGGAAACTTCGGGACCGCAAGCAAACTTTTCTCGCTTTCCCATTCCACTAAAAGGTAAAGGCTCTGTAGGAGGGTCTAATTCAGTCCAAATATTATTTTCAGCGTACCATAATACCTCTTCTTGCGTCTTTTTGAATTCCTCAGAAATCTGGCTACAATCAGAAGTTGCACCGACCATATTAGATTGTCCAGCTAGGATAAAAACTTTAATCTTTGGTTGATTAAAATTTTGGGCTTGCGATCGCATTGACGGAGACAATACTGCAAAACCAAAAGCTGACATTAGCAAAATACTGCAAAAGAGAAATATTTTTTTCATCTTTTTTCTAATTACCTGTTTATTTAAGTAGTTTTTTGGCAAACTAGAGCAATACGACGACAATTTTTCTCATCGGTTAATAACAAATTATTACGATAATAATTGTATAGCTTTTGTAAGAGTATTTCATGATTTAAAATGAAGAAACGATTGTATAAAAAACGCTGCATCAGTCTCAAAGGACGAGAAGTTTTATGATTGAGGTAGTTAGCCTCTTCGATCTTAAAAAATGGACTTAAAACATTTTCTAAAGCATCTAAATCGAAATGTTGATAATGTTTATCTTCGACTTTAATATTTTTGCTAGGAACTGTAAGCAGAAAATAACCATTATCTTTGAGATAATGAGATGCACCCTGTAAAAAACTCGCGATCGCACTGGGTTCAATATGCTCCAATGTTTCAATTAAAGTAATAATATCAAACTTAAAATCAAATAAATTTTCTTCACTAATATCCCCACATCTCCATTCAATATTAGGATTCATGATCCTTGCAAAATCGATTGCACGTTGCGAGTAATCTAGTCCAATGACCTGTTTTCCAGAACTTTTTTTAGTTATTTCCCTAAGAAAGCGGCCATCTCCACAACCGAGATCGAGTAAAGATTCAAAGCCAATTTTCTCTGCTTTCTCTAAAATAAAATAGAGATAGGAAATATATTCGTAACCCCAAGATAATGATTGTGTCTGGGAGAAATGAACACCGTCCCATCTGGGAATATAATGATAGGGGTATTCGTATTCATTCTCTTGGATGATTTGGCGATCGCTTAAAGAATTCGTGTTTGTCATAATTTGTATCCTTCCTGTTTTTCCAGCATAGCCTATTTTTTGTCTAACCATGCCCAAAATTTCGATTATTATCCCTGTCTACAATGGGGAAAAGACAATTCGAGAAACAATTGACTCGGTTTTCGCTCAAACTTTTCAAGACTGGGAACTCATTATCAGTAATGATGGGTCTAGCGATCGCACTTTAGAAATTGTTACAGCTATCTCCGATCCCCGCATTCGCATTATTTCTGATGTTAATGCGGGTCTTTCCGAGAGTCGCAACCGAGGAATAAAGATTGCGATCGGTGCATATATTTCTTTTTTAGATGCTGACGATCTTTGGTCTTCTGATAAGTTAGAAGCACAACTACAAGCATTAGAAAACAATCCCGAAGCAGCAGTTGCTTATAGTTGGACGGATTATATTGACGATCGCGGAAACTGGGTGCGATCGGGTTTACATTTGAGTCCCCAAGGAAATGTTTTACCTGACTTATTCCTGTGTAATTTCCTTGAAAATGGCTCTAATCTTTTGGTCCGTCGAGAAGCGATCGATCGCATCGGTGATTTTGAAACTTCTTTAACTTCTGCACAAGATTGGGATTTTTATTTACGATTAGCCGATCGCTATCACTTTGTCCCCGTGTCGCGATCGCAGATTTTTTATCGTATTTCCGATACTTCTTTTTCGACTAACTTACAACGTCATCACTCCCAAAGTTTGTTAGTTATAGAATGGGCTTTAAAGCGCAATCCAGAATTACTTCAACCTCTGAAAAAGAAAAGTTTATCTCTTCTTTATAAATACTTAGCCTGCAAAGTTTTTTCAATTTCAGCGAATCGAAAAAATGGTAGATTGTCGCTTTATTTTAGTTGGCAATATTTCCGTTATGAGTCCTTGACATTTTCAGGAATTAAATTGTTTTTTATTCTTTTCATTAAGGGCATATTTCTCACAGTTTTGGGTAATGAGAATTTATCCAAAAATAATTAAAATAGTTTTTTAACGGGTTTGAGCTTTTGGTTAAGATAATAGAAAAAACTCGCAATGCGACTGACATAAATTTGCAATTCACATTGAGAAATAATATTATCTTGTTGTAATTGTTCCCGGTATTTAATTTTATACTTTAGTGCATTATAAAGATTTCCGAAGACCGTTTTAAAGGCGATCGCAGGTTTCTCCCAATTTTTAGCCACAATCATTTTTAAAGGAAATAGAGGTAAACAAGACCCATGAATGAGAGCAAGTAAATACTCTTTTTCTAAACGTTTAGCGGGAATTTTATGATCTAAGTGCATATTAGGATTATACCATATTTCCCAGCCTTGTTTGTACATATACAAAAGCACTTCTGCATCTTCTCCGCTTAACATTGAATTACCAACTCGACCAACAAAACTTGAAGATTGAGAGAAACAATCTTGCCAAACTTTGCGACGTACAACCAAGCCTGCACCAGGAGGTAAACTTATCACTTCAGGTCGATATTGATTAGGTATTTCACCTCTTTCTCTAATCGCAAAAAAACCGATAATCTTGTCAATATTTAGAGGAGGATCGATCTCAAAATCTGCATGAATTTGTCCACCATAGGCACCAGCTTGAGGATGTTCTCTCGCAAATTGGACTGCATGATATACCCAATCTAAAGCAGGAATATTATCATCATCTAGAAATCCAATTAAATCTCCTTTTGCTTCTTGAATTGCCCGTTCTCGCGCAAAAGCTAATCCTTGTTGAGCCTCAAAAAAATATTCTAAGGAAACTAAATTTCCCCAGTCTTTTTGATACTGTTGCACAATTTTACCAGTTTCATCACGACTGTTATTATCAATAATGATAACTTCCCAAGCAATTTCTTCTGTTTTGATTTGGCTGCGTAAACGGTCTAAAACTAAAGGGAGACGATTCTCACCATTATAGGTAGGAATTGCGATTGTAATATCCATAATATATTTCGGATCGATCGATTCCCGATCTATTAAATATTTACCTTATTTTTGAGCAACAATCCAAGTCACAATCGGCCAATCCTTGCGATTTTTCATGGCTAACTTATAGAGGGGATGCCAAGATGATTCTGGGATAGGTTCAAATCTCAAACCAATAGACTCGATCGCCCAAATATATTTATTGCCCCAACCATCGACATCAATTATTTTTGAGAACTTATGGCATAGTAAATTTAACGCATCAGGAGTAAATCGCCAGAAATCTCCAGGTTCTTTATGAATGGGATTGATAAAACAAGTCGTATGAATAGCAATTCCTCCAGGCTTTAAAATACGATAACTTTCATCGATCGCAATTTGTGGGTTGCCTTCAATATGCTCTAAAACTTGATCGCTACAGACAAAATCAAACTCATTATCTGCAAACGGTAAAGCTAAAATATTATATTCAGGATAATTAGCTTCGACAATTTGTGCAGTCTCAAAATTTAAGATTTCACAAAATCCTCGAGAATTACCGATCGCCAGAATTTTGCCCTCTCGCTTCAGCCCTGCGGTAACGTTTTGCAGGTGCTTGTACATATAGAATCGAGTAATATGCGCTCCGCGTTTTTGTCCGAGGGAGGAAACTTTAACGACCCCCCGTAGGATTGATTTTAGAGTCTCAGAGAGTACATTCATAAAATGATTAAAGAACGCCAACACCTCGATAATCTTAACAGAATGCGATCGCCCCCCTCCTTATCTTTGACCCTTGAAGGCGATCGCAATTCAATAATATTTCGCCCCCTGGCCCCCCAAAATTGGGGGAAAGTCCCCCAAATTCCAGACAAATAACCCGTAATATCCGCGATCGCTTTCCTTGGGCAAATGGGTACTCTAGGGATAAGTGGGCGTGGATATTACCTCGGCTGCTGCAAAAGAGAATATTTTTTGCTTTCTGAGAGAAAAAATTATTTTATTATGCGGAAATCTCTAAAATGGCGTTGAAGTCACTCCCACCCATTGCTATATAAACGAGCAAAGTTAGGATATTAATAGGACTTACGCAGCCAGGGAGCGAGACGCTCCCACTCCCGTATTCTATTGTTATGGTAGTGCGGGCATCTTGCCCGCTAATGTGTAAGCCCTAATTCCCGCTAATGTGTAAGCCCTAATTAAGTACATCCCCTTAGCGTATTTTTCCGGAGAAATCCCCAAACATCCTCGCAAAAAGAACTTTATTCAAGTTCAAAAATGCGGACTTTACGGTTGACAAGGGAATCAGTCCATCCCTCAGCCTAAAAAGTGAGCTATATTTTTTGAAATTATTTAGATATTACCAGTCTTATTTGGTTCTTCCTCTTGCTCAAATCCTTAGTGTTAATTGTGTCTACAAGTCGCCATGTCAATTCTCAAACGAATCGTTAAAAGTTTTCAAGTTCTACTGCAAGAACTCCTGTTATTACCTCTCAGATTAAACCGTTGGCTGAGTCGGCAGTTTTTGCGTTCTCCTCGTAATGCCTCTCAAGCTGGTTTTATTCTGCCCACGGTAGTGATGGTGATTTTAGTAGTAACACTATTAACAACCACTATTGTCTTTCGTTCCTTCGATCGCGCTAAAAATGCCAGTAACGTGCGGGTAAACCAAGTGGTGCTTAATGCCGCACTCCCGGCGATCGAACGGGCGAAAAAGAAAATTGATGCTGTTTTTGCCGATCCGACTCTCCCCCAAGGAACCCCGGCAGATACGGCACTCCTCAACGCTTTTAACGATTCGCAATATGATTTGGGAGACGAAGTTCGCTTGCGATTGGCGGCAGATATTAGCGGTAATAATGCTATTGAAACAAGATATGATAATGCGAATGCAAGCGTCAGCCCGACACGAGATGAAGTCATGACGACTGCATGGCGCTTTCCCGTGGATACCGATAACAATGGGAAATTTGATAGTTTTACTCTTTATGGTATTTACTTTCGATCCCCCAGTAGCGGGGACGATCGCCCCAGGTCTGAAATTGAAGCGAGAACCCCTCCCCAAGATGACAGCGCTACGAGTCAGGCTTGTGCCGTAGCTTTAGGGACTAGCGCTAGTTTAACAGGGTCAGATGGCTGGTATAAGGTCGGTGGCAAACTGAAAAAAGGGTTTTATGTTTATACCTTAACGGTTCCGATTGTGGAAGTAACCGGTAATATTTTGCCCAGTGGTGGAGATTATAGTGCCGCAAATTTATATGAAGTTTATGCCGGTAATCGAGGTTTTAGCGCGATCGAATATCAGCAAGATCGCAGCCGCATTCCTCTCGGTAATAATGCCGTTGTTTATGAAGATGACTTAGAAATCTTTACCGGTTCTACCCAATTGAACCTGAATGGCCGCATCATTGCTAATAGTAATTTTCACTCAGGACGAGGCAGTGGTCCTGTTGGTTTATATCAAGTCAGCAGCGATGAATCCTGCTTCTACGAAACTGAAAACGGCAAGATTTTTGTCGGGGGTAATGTTTCCAATGGTGTTGTCGGCAGCACTGCTAGTCAGAATGATATTAATGTCGATCTTTATACAGAGGGAGCCGATCCTGGCTCTCAAAAAATTAATAACACGGAAAAATCCACCAATCAGAATGCGAGTTTAGTCGCCTACAATACTCAAGCATACGAAGAACGCATTGCTTTTTTGGTTCAGGCGGCGATCGCCCAGGTAGGAACGCCTCCCGAAGCAGTGACAAAAGAAGTTGACAATCGTTTGGCTGAACCGGGTAACACGAAAACACAAGCTGAATTGCTTGAAGAAGAATATCAAACATGGTTCAGGGAAAGAACTCGGCGAGTTCCCTTTTCTGAAGTTCCTTTTGGGGATTCTGGGATAGGCAATAAAACAGTTGGTAATGTTCTCACAGCTAACAATACTGATTTTCTCCGTCCTATCGACGAATGGCACTATCCCGTTAATCAAAATAATGGAAAAACCAGTACAATTCCTGGTTTGGCGTTGAAATCGAATAAACTAGACGCAACTAATCCCGATGAACTGGGCGCTTCAGAACTACAAATCGGCGATCGCGTTTTGGTAGGCAATAATTTACCGGAAAAATGGTTCGATCCGACTACAGGTAGTTTTGCCACAGAGGAAAGCCAACAATTAATCAATGGCGAAAACTGGACGGGAACCAACGTACAACGCTATCGCCAAACTCGTATTAGCGCCCTCGCCGATCTGGGGGATATCAGCCGAGATGGATTCTGGGAAAAAGCGGCGGCGAAACTCCCTGAAAATACTTTAGATGGTTATGGAGGGCTGCGGGTTGTGACGGGGGCGGGAATATATTTACCTTTGGATATTAATCTGGGGCAAATCACTAACTTAGACCTCAATAATCCCATTAATAACACCGTTTCTCGCGTGATTTGGCCGGATACGATGCCCGTGATACCTTACACGGCGAATCATACAACCTACAGCACAACAGCGACTAACCCAGATTGGTTAAGGAATGCAGAAGATACAAACAGTAACAGCAACCCAGATTTTCTTGATGATGAAAGCGGCGATCCTCGTCCTTTCCTAAGAATGCGGGCGACGGCGGTTTATCACTATACCAAAGATGATGATGGCAGCGAAGATACTCCCGCTCCTCCCATTGCTTGTATCAGTAGTTTTTATGACCCCACAGATAGTACAACGGCACAAAATCGAAGCGGACTGACGAGTATTAGCGGCGATTTGGCTTGGGAAAATCCCCCCAATTTGACTCGAACACTTGTAACGGGAAGTACCCCCAACTCGAATAATGGGATTACTTATAGTCCTCCCCAAAGTATTGACACGGGTTTGGCAAACAATAATATTCTGCGCTATCAAGCGGAATTGGTTTATCCGAACGGACGTTTAGTTAATCCGCAACTCGCCCAAGCCTTAATCAAGCTGGCTGGTGGTGGAATTAGCAATCTTTCCAACTCCGATCGCGCTGCTATTGATTCAGCACTCTGTGCCTTACAGATTTTAGCCAGTGATGGAGTCAGCGTCCCCGGGTTTGGGGCAATCTCACCCTCAACGAGTCTACCAGGGGGTTATACCATCCCTCATGGCACGATTCAAGAGGTCGCTTTCCTCGACGGTCGGGAAATTAAAGCCATTGAAGGAAATGCCAATACTTGCGGCTTTACCCGAGGTGACAGTTGCCTCGATAGCAGTGGCACCAATCCTAGTCAAGATAACAGTTACGATCGCCAGCCGTCCACTACTGGACGCTCTGCGGATACAACTAATTTTGATAATAATGTCAAATATCGCATCTCTCAATATGACCTAGCGATAGAAATGCGTCAGCCTTTGGAAGTTCGCGCTACGGCGATCGATCTCGATATCTTGCGACGACAAACAACACCAGCATCAACGAATGGACCCGATCCAGAATATCTCTTTCCTGATAGTGGTGTAATCTATGCCTCGCGAGATGATGCCTTACCCGATGCCAGCGATCGCCCTGCCGATCCACAGCAAGCGGGATATACAACGCTTTACAACCAAGAACTTGACAAGTTTGAGAAAGTCAGTGCCACGGACTTCTGGCTCGATCCCACCCGCCGCCCGAATGGAATTATGCTTATTAATGGCAGTTCCCTCGGTCGTAACAATAATAACGATTTCCGAGAAGAAGAAAAGGGCTTAATTTTTGTTTCCAATAACCCTTTGTATATCAGGGCTGGAGATCCGGGTGATGGTACGCCAGGATTTAACCTGCACACCGGGGGAAGTGGCGAAGAATTTGACGAGAAAAGAAGTACCGATTGGGGTAATTTCTACACTCGGTCTGCTGGGACAAACGGCTCGGGATTCAATGATAATTTTGCCTGTCGGACCAACGACGATCGCCTTCCACCCGACAAATGTTTGACTGGCGATCTATGGCGACAAGCAACAATTTTGTCAGATACCATCACATTACTAACCCATGATTTCCGCTTCGGTTTCCGCAGCGATGGGGATTTCGATCTGCGAAATAACCAAACTGATAACCTTTTCCGGAATATCACCACCAGTACCCTCACTCCCGATCCGGCGAATACCAATATCCTTGTTAAATCCAGTCAAGACATCGACAAGGCTCGTCGAGAGAATGGATTTTGGGATAATACTTTCGTCACCAATGGACTATCGAGCAATAATGCAACAGCTTTTGGGACAAGTACGGGGTACACCGATTTCAACTACGCGGAACCCAATCAAACCGCTTTAGGTAGTTCTTATTTCAATAATGGCGTACTACCCATTCAGCGACGGAAAGATGCACCGGAATATGTGATGGAAATCTGTCGGAAATTGCCTGTTTCTGAATGTACGCCGAAAGATTGGGTCGTTGGCTACAATTTTATCAGCAATAGTCTTCTCACTGACAATTTCTCAGAAGAACAACTGAAAGTTTTTGTTGTCCCGCACTTAAGATCACCTTTTACTGCTTCCAACATTACCGTTGACATTAATGGGGATGGAGTCTTCGACGATCCAACTTTAAACTTGATAGAAAGCGAAATTACTGCTGAAGAATTATTACGCATTAAGGAGGCTCTAGATAAAACTACTGGATCGCCGTGGAATGAGATGGCAGCAAACCGACTAGGTGCAGGTACAACCGTCGAACCTCCATTCCAAACTCAAGACCAACATTATCCCCGTCGTGTTGCCTTCAAGCGAAATTACGGCAATATGGTGCTGACTTCTTTCAATAATCAATTACAACCCATTCCTTTAGGAATGAACAGCAGCAATACAGTTCAAACTTTTCCTTACGATGGATCGATAAATCCCGCCAATGGCACAAAAGTGCCGCGAACGACGAATAACTCCCTCTGGTTCAGAGGTTCAAATGATAATGAAGGACAACTTTGGAGTAGTCACGATTATACGAGTACTAATCGCTGGCTCTCTTATGAACAGCCTTTTGCCGAGCCTAGTGGTACTGCTGCACAACAACGCACGGCTTACATTGCCGGATATCAAGGCGAACAGGACGATTGGCTCTTACCGGATTTTGCCACGAGTGCAAGGAATCTTACAATTCCAGCAGTTCTGAATGTAAAGAATCGGTTTAATGGTTCTGTTCCATCAAGTCCTATTAACAATAGTGATTTTCCTACTGACTACGCGGTTTGCATTCAAGGGAGTGCCGGGAATGGCGCTACCAGTCCTCCTGCTAATCTAGTTAGCATCAATGCAATTAGTGGAACTTGTCCAAGTGGAGTCGGTACAGCAATTAACACTACGGTATCTGACTTGAGAAGTGTACCTTTTCCTGCCCCTCCAGGTAATAATCCACCACTTGCAATTACAGGCACACCATCCATACCCAGTGGTGTCAACAGAATCACAACAGGTTCGCTTGCGTTACCTCGACTAACCGACAGCCCAAGCAGTATAAACAGTTCGGTTTATGTTTACCATTTCAGTACGACAAGCAGTAGCCCGACTGCCCCAACATATATTGCTGAAAACCCAAACCCAACGGTAGTTAACCCAACACCTTTTACAACATTTAACTATCTTGGCTCTAATGATCCGCTAAACCCCGCTCAAATCACCTTAAAGGGCGACCAAGATACAATCTTCATCTTTGAACCCCAAGGAGGTCCCCCTTTACCAGTAAATAATCTGCCCCATCCATTATTGTTCCAAAACGTCAGACTGATTTTAGATGGAGTTAATCCCAACAATATTTTCTGGGTTTCGGAAGCCGGTATGATTTTTTCCGGAGAGAACCGTCTTGCAGGAAATTTTGTCGCTCTCAATACTGCCCCCTTACTATTCGATTTTGTCGATCAAAATATTCCTCAAAAACAAACTGAGTACCAAATACCTTATTTTGTTGATACGGGTATAACACAGAGATTAGATTACACCTTTGTTGCAAGTGCTTTCCCGTTCACAGAACCTCAGATCAACGCAGATCCTCTGTCCACTGGTAAGCCGTTTCAAACCATAATTGATGGCGGTCGCTTTCTAGGCTTCAATGGCAGTGGGTTAATTGACACAACAGTAAGTCCATCGGTTGTTCTCTACAATGAATTCAATACAGTTGCTCGAAGTGAACTCAATATTGAAGATCAAGAACTAATCTTCAACGCCATCACCACCTCCCACCAACCTCTCCTCGTCCCCGTCCTACAACTGAGCATTCCTAAAGAAACAAATCGGACTCCCATCAACTACAACGTAAACACCCGACGGAATCATCTTGTTGCTTCTAACTGGTTGCAGAAAGCAAGAGATACCAATGCGAATGCGGAAGATGGCACATTTAACTTCGTTATGGCAACAGGAGACAGTCCTTCCCGCTATCGTTCCGGTAATCCACTGGTTCTCGAGTCGAATGGTTCCTTCGGTAATCTAACGCGACTTCTGGAAAACTGGTATGACCAAAAACCAATCACCATTCTCGGTTCCTTCATCCAACTCAAACGCAGCACCTATGCAACCGCCCCTTATTGGCAACTCCTGCACGATAATGCAGGTTTCGAGATCGCCAATAATTCCGGTAGCTTCTTTGGCTATCCCCAAATCTACAGCCTGAACGTCAAGCGGAATAACATTTACGAGGCACCGACTCGGAACTGGGGTTTTGATGTTGGTATTCTTTCTCAACTGCCTGACCTCTTCTCCCAACGCTTTACCCTGCCTCCCACAGACGATCCCAACGAATACTATCGCGAAGTTAGCCGCGACGATGATTGGATTCAAAACCTACTCTGTGGCACCTTCAGCAATACCAACGGCCAAAAAATCGGAGGAAAACAACCCGTCAACACTAATTATCGCCCGAGTAGCTGCCCAGAAAATCCCTAAGTTTGCCCGATCGCCATTCCCTTAAAAAACCATGAAAACCAAACCTCCTCTCATTCCCCGCGCCAACAGTGAAGCCGGCTTCACCATTATCGAATCTCTCCTGGCTGTTATCGTCGTCGGCATCTTGATCGTGGCGATCGGCCCCGTTATCGCCCTCTCCGCCGCCACGCGGATACAAGCGAGGCGAGTAGACTGGGCAACCCAAGCCGCCCGAGCCTACCTCGACGGGGTTCGCAGTGATACGATCGCCCCACCTCCCATACAAACCATAGGCGATCGTAAAAAAAATAAATACATCGAAAAGTTAAAAGATATTGCTGCACCCACCGCCGGTTCTCTCACTTGCGAAGTTCGTAGCTCGAGAAAAAAAAATAACGGTGATGATGTTCCTTATACCGAGAAAGAAAGTGGCTACTGTACTACACCAACATCGGGACAATACGCCTTGTATTGTGTGGACGGAAATAACGATGGGGTTTGTACAAAGGATAACCTGAAAGATTTTGTCATTCAGGCTTCTGGGGTGCAAAATGACTCCACAACTGCCAACGCAAAACGGGGCTATTTCTTAGGCATTCGCGTCTATCGCGCCGATGGTTTTGCCGACTCAGTGGCTTTGAAAACCGACGAACAGGCTAAAACATTTTCGGGTGGTTTAGGCGATCGTAAAGCCCCAGTTCTCATCACCATCACCGAAATTATTGGTTCCGATACCACCTATCAAAACTTAAAAAATCAATTCCAATAATTTGAATATTTTGCATTTCCATCAATTTTCGGAATAATAATCTGGCAGTAATATTGCACTTTTTCTTCGGGAAAATTATGTTTAAGAAAAACACTCAAAACCCAAAATATTTAACACAGTTAAAATTCTTTCTGCTGACCCAACTCCCCAGCCCAAGGAAAAAAATATCAAGCCAAGGTTTTACCCTCATCGAACTCTTGGTAGCGATGATCATCGCCGTTCTCGTTATTAGTCCCCTATTAGGATTAGCCGTAAACCTACTACAAACCGATCGCCAAGAACAAGCAAAAGCCACGTCAGAAGACGAACTGCAATCAGCAGCAGATTTTATGGCACGAGACTTGAAACAAGCTGTTTATATTTACGACGCGGCTGCCTTAGAAACCAATAATAGCACTACAGCAAGTTCATCGGGCATCAAAAATCAACTTCCTCCTATAACCGGTGGGCTTTCCGGTTGTGTTGATGAAACTAACTGTCAGCCGATTTTAGTCTTTTGGAAACGCAAACCTTTTAAAGAGGTTATACCTAAAGATAATGTAGCGAACTGTGATGGAAATAATGCAAATAAATGTGACGATACTTTTGTCTTTGCCCTTGTTGCTTATTACTTAATTAAAAATAATGATGCTACGAGTGCAGCTTGGTCAAACAGTGCCAGAATTGCCAGATTTGAAATTGCTAATGGGGTTGTCGATCCCGATGATACGAGTGATTTTCTTGTCGATCCCAGTAAGGGATTTGCGATGTTTGATTTGAGTTTAGGTGGTTCAGACTTGGCAGGAAAAATGAATCGCTGGACTAAAAAAACTGGTGAAAATTATACTGCTAACTCCATGCAGGTATTAATTGATTACGTCGATCAAACACCTGCTAATCAAGCCGCCCCAAATGTACCACCCGCAAAACAAACTTGTCCAACAGACCAAGATGCAAATAGCCAGCCAGCTTGGTCCCAGAGTCCTGAAACTGCTCCAGCAGAGTTTCCTAATAGTTTTTATGCTTGTATTAATAATCGAGATAGTGCCGTAATTATTTATTTGCGAGGTAATGCTTTAGCCCGAATTCGTTCTGAAAACAATCCTCCCACATATAGCGATAATAACTCCTCTTATTTTCCCAGCACAAAAACCGAAGTAAAGTCAATTGGCGCATTAGTTCAATAAACAAAATCAGGAGAAATAGTCATGAATTTTACAACTTTCAAAAATGGGACAAGCAAGTTTAAAAATAGACTTCACCCGAAGACAATTCCTCCGCATAATGCTGGTTTTACAATGATTGAACTGATTGTTGTCGTTGTCCTTATTGGTATTTTAGGCGCGATCGCCGCCCCAGGATGGATTGGTTTTATGAATAGCCGTCGGGTTAATAGTGCGAATGATGTAATTTTACAAGCTATACAAAAAGCAAAAAATAATGCCCGAAAAGAAAAACGAGCTTATAGTGTAAGTTTTAGAAGTGAAAATAATATTCCTCAAATTGCCGTTCATCCGGCGAATCTCAACCCTAATCCTCCGACTAATTCCAATATTGATAGTTATTGGGAAGCCGGAGATTTAGGAAACGAAATTGGCTTAAAGCCCAATCAAATTGTTTTACAAACTAACCTTGCAAATTATAATCAACTAGCCGGCGTTGCTCCTAATACGCCTTTTACAGCAATAGCTGATAACGATACAGAATGGAGTGGCATAACCTTCGATCATACTGGAGAATTAAGAGAAATTGATGGAGTTGCCCCACAGACTAATTTGATGATTCGTGTAGGGGTTAAAAACTCAAGTACTGGCGAACCGATCGCCTCGACATTGCGCTGTCTTGAAATCGAAACTTTATTAGGATCTGTGAGAATTGGACGCACCGAAAATGAATGTAAACAACCAACAAATTAATTAAACGAAATTCGTGTTATCCTAGAAAAGTTGTCAAAAATCGCACACCGGGACTTTCGGGTGTTTCCCTCGAGAAACTTCCCCCGGTGGAGGATAAACCCGAATACAGGAGATAAAAGAATATGCCCGTTGTTTCCCTAGCCAGTCTGCTAGAGTCCGGGGTTCACTTCGGCCACCAAACTCGCCGTTGGAATCCTAAAATGGATACCTACATTTATACCGCTCGCAATGGCGTTCACATTATTGACTTGGTGCAAACCGCTCACTTAATGGAAGATGCTTACGAGTATATGCGGATTGCTTCCGAACAGGGCAAGCGCTTTCTTTTTGTCGGCACGAAACGCCAAGCAGCAGGCATTGTAGCGCAAGAAGCCAGTCGTTGCGGTGCTTACTACGTCAACCAGCGCTGGTTGGGTGGAATGCTCACCAACTGGGAAACCATCAAAAATCGCATCGAACGTCTCAAGGAATTAGAACACCTTGAAGAGAGTGGCAATATTGCTAAACGTCCCAAAAAGGAGGGGGCCGTCATGCGTCGAGAACTGAATAAATTACAAAAGTATCTCGGTGGTATCAAAACTATGCGTCGTCCTCCCGATATCGTCTTGATCGTGGATCAGCGTCGGGAATATAATGCGATTCTTGAATGTCAAAAGTTAGGGCTTCCCATTGTTTCCTTGTTGGATACCAACTGCGATCCCGATGTAGTTGATATTCCCATTCCAGCGAACGATGATGCTATTCGCTCAATTAAATTGATTGTCGGTCGCTTGGCAGATGCTATCTATGAAGGTCGCCACGGTCAACTTGAAAGCGACGAGGACTACGAGGATTTTGAGGAAGTTCTCGAAGATGCGGACGAGGAAGATTTTGAGGATGATGATGAGGAAGAAGAGGAGATTGTCGAAGAAAGCGCAGCAGAAGACAACAGCAACGACGATAGTGAAGAATAATAGTTAGATAGAACTTACGCATTAGCGGGCAAGATGCCCGCACTACCGTAACAATAGAATACGGAAGTGGGAGCGTCTCGCTCCCTGGCTGCGTAAGTCCTGTTAGAGAAAGGTGGCGATCGCTGACTCCCCTCTAATTTCTCAGACCTGTCACAATAGTTAAAGAATATTTCGATTGTATTAGAATCATGTCAAAAAACAAGAAAAAGAAAAATCCCAAGAAAACAACAACTGTTGCTAAATCTAAACCTCCTGCACCTGCGAAGGAAGAATCTACTCCTAAAGTAGAAGCGGAAACTCCTGCACCCGTGGAGGAAGAATCTGCGCCTAAAGTGGAAGTGGAAACTCCTGCACCCGTGAAGGAAGAATCTGCGCCTAAAGTGGAAGCGGAAACTCCTGCACCTGTGAAGGAAGAATCTGCGCCTAAAGTGGAAGTGGAAACCCCTGCACCTGCGAAGGAAGAATCTGCTCCAACCGCAAAGTCAGAGAAATCGGAAACGAAATCTAAGATATCTCCCAAGTTAATTAAAGAACTCCGGGAAACAACGGGTGCTGGGATGATGGATTGTAAAAAAGCTCTCATTGAGAGTGACAGCGATCCCGAAAAAGCGGCAGAGTGGCTGCGGAAAAAAGGCATGATTTCTGCTGGCAAAAAATCAGGACGGGTAACAGCAGAGGGATTAGTCGGCAGTTACATTCATACTGGCGGTCGCGTTGGCGTTTTGGTGGAAGTCAATTGCGAAACAGATTTTGTGGCTCGTCGAGAAGAATTCCAAGAATTAGTTCGCAATGTTGCCATGCAAATTGCAGCTTGTCCTAATGTTGAATACGTTAGTGTTGATGAAGTTGACAAAGATTTCATCAAGAAGGAAAAATCGATTGAAATGGGTCGAGAAGACTTAGCGAACAAGCCGGAAAATATTCGAGAAACAATAGTTGAAGGACGCATTAGCAAGCGATTAAAAGAAATTACGCTGCTAGATCAACCGTATATTAAAGATCAAAGTATTACGGTTGAAGAATTAGTGAAGCAAACGATCGCCAAAATTGGCGAAAATATCCAAGTGCGTCGCTTCAGTCGTTTTGTTCTCGGAGAAGGAATTGAAAAAGAAGAAAGCAATTTTGCTGAGGAAGTCGCAGCACAAGCCGGTCAAAAGTAGATCGTTAGTAGATCGTTTAAACTGTCTTGGATGCAAATTGGATGCAATTAAAGCAAATTAAAAATTAAAGGGGCAAAAGCAAGGAATTATTGATTCTTCTGCTTTCTGCCTTTTTGTCATATTTTATAGCAATGATTACCCATGACCAAATCATTACAAAAAATTGAGCAAGAACTGAAAATACTCTCAGAACAGGTTGAGGAAGTTAAAAAGGAACTGAGCGATCGCTATGTTCGTTATCTTGATGTTTTGGGTAATTCCCTCAAAAAGCACTTGTCAATGGTTGTTTATCAAATTTGTACGCAAACTTATCCCCATTTGTTTTTAAAGCTAACAGTTCAGGAACGGCAAGAATTACAAAAGAAAATAAGAGCGATCGGCGATCGAGGATGTGAAGATTTTAGTTCTGCTCTCGAGCGTGCCGAACATTTAAAGTTGCCTTCTGCGACCAACGATATACGAGAAACAATTCTCAAAAAGTTGCCCATTACAGAAGAACAATTAAAAATGCTGCGCGAACGATTATTTCAAAGCGTGAAAGATGAGTCAGACGAAGAAAAGAAAGAAGATAAGGAAAATTTTCAGCATAAAAGTCTAAATATGCTCGGAGATGATGAAGATGAAATTCTAGAGATTGATGATGAGGATGAAATTTTGGAGATTGATAATGAAGATGATGACGATCGCAATGAAGGTGATGATGAAGATGTAAATCCGATTCAAGATCCCCATCATCCTATCCATCTCGTTAATTTTGTGAAACGAGTTGAACAAGTATTAGTTAACATTTTACAGGAGCTTTCTAATCAAACAAATCAGTTATTACAAGCATCGAAGATTTTTTCTTCTAAGTTACCTCCGCAAGTTTTAGAGGCTGCAATTGAGGCAGATGGTTCCGGTTCAGCCGTGGGTAATTCTCCCAATACCCTCAATTTATTAATTGAAGCGGAAAATGAAAGATCATCTAAAGAGTCTATGGTTATGCAGGTAACAGCCGTGCGCTTGCGGTTGAGTGAAATTGAATTTGCCGAACCGTCTTTATCTGTGGAACGCAATCGTATTCGCGAGTTAGGAAAGAAAGTTAAAAAACTTTACAAATATTATGAAAAATTACAACGAGAAAAAGCGATCGCAGAGGCTGAAATTGCCTGGCGATCGATTTGGTATGAGGAGTCTTAAAAAGGGATCAACCGCAATCCCAGTTGTAAAGAACATCAGTAAAGTCCAGTTTTTTCAAAGCCGAAGTTTTAATGAAAAAGTTGCCAATTCCGACATCTCCCCACATAATTTTATCGTCATCTGTCGAGTCAATTTGTAGGAGTAAGCGATAGGCTTCTTCTGTATCGATATTTTCGCGGGGATCGGATTGCGTAAAATAAGGATAACCTCCTAATTGATGACTTCCAGGTTCAAAAAACTCTTCATATTCTTCCAAAAATTCCCAATAACTTTCTTCTTCACCCTCTGCAAATTCTGGTTTAAAAATTACTGGAAATTGGTAATCACCAACACTGATTGGTGCAATTTTTGAGGTAAATTGAAGTCGAGCAGTAATTCCTTTTTCCATAGGAAGATCGTCGGGTTCTGGTAAAAAACTGAAGTCTGTCACGAGATCGTCGCTGCGATCGCTAACATCAGGAAAATAGAGAACGCGAAACCCCGCTTGACGATTCATATTTTCAAAATTCATCCCATAAAGATCGTCACTGGCAATATAAAATTGCAGAATTCCTTGGTTGGGTAAATTTTCCAAGGTTGGAACTTCTGCAAAGTTAATTTGAGCGAGTAAAAAAAGATAATCTCCCTCGGGAGTTTTGGGATATTCAACCGCTTTGGGAAGATAGGGAAGCCCACCAAATTTGCTTTGCGTCCAAGTAGTTTCGGAAACAAATTCTGGTTCGATCGCGATGTAAGGTTGAAGGGTTGCTTCGATTTTCTCTCGTAAGGGTTCTAAAAGATCGGGTAATTCTGCTGTGAATTTATAGCTCATAAAGTAACTCGTTGTTGATGGGACAAACCCATTTTTAGAAAAATTGATGGTTACGATCGCCAATTCAAGTCCTAGCGATCGTACAATGGGTCATTTTGGTATCAAGGGCATTTTATCTCAATTTGCAATTTCCAGTTTTCAATTCTCAATATCGATCGCAGGTTCTCTTAAGTTTGCTAGGATAACTGAGGATGCGTCTACAGGAGACTAGCAATCTTGTCTCAATGTCCGATTTGTCAAGCTGAATATACTGAAGGAGAGATTCGCTATTGTACAACCTGCGGTTGGTATTTAGCGGCAGTTTCTTCTCCCCTGGAACAACTGTCTCCAAAAGAACGCGATCGCCTAGCTTGGGGAAGACGAATCTGGATGCAGTTACAATCTTATTCTCAACTCGAGTTGATATTACAAGAAATTCAAGCCGATTTACAACAAGCATCAAAAGAAAGAGTTGAACTTTCTCAGCAAATTGCTCAATTCTCTCAAGATTTTCCGGCTCAAAATTCTCTTGTAGAAACAACGATCTCTTCTCCTAATGTAGAAGAGGAAATTTTGGTCAATTACGCGCTTTTAGAGACGTTATTGGCTGAAAGAGATTGGAAAGAGGCTGATGGGGAAACAGCAAGATTGGCGATCGCGATCGCGCAACGGGAAAAACAAGGATTTTTGGCAGAAGCCGATTTAGATCGATTTCCTTGTGATAGTCTTAAAAAAATCGATCGCCTCTGGTTAGAAGCAACAGATGGCAAGTTTGGTTTAAGCATCCAAAAAGACTTATATATGAGTTTAGGAGGAACGCGCTTTATTCACTCGAAAACTTGGCATAAATTTGGGGCAAAAGTTGGCTGGTATCGTGGAAATGCTTGGTTACGCTATGATGAAATTGATTTTAGTCTCAATGCTCCCGTAGGACATCTTCCCATTTTTGGGGATGGTTTAGTCTGGTTTGTCGGCGGTTGGGAAGGAGGAGGAAAATTATTTTCAGCCCTCATATCTAAGCTAACAAAATGTTATTAAATAATCTGATTTTTGCATTAAAATTTCACGTAGGGGTTTGGTCTCCAAACCCTCCGATCTAATTTTCGCTGATATATCTAGAGGTAAATCATGAGTGATTCGAGTCGGGATATTAATCCCAAAGCTGTTAAGGCCGGAGGAAACCTCAACTTATTTGAAAAATACCTTACTTTTTGGGTATTTTTATGTATTTTGCTGGGAATTGGCTTAGGTCGTTTATTTCCGTGGATCGCGCAAAAGTTAGATGACATGAGTGTTTATAATGTCTCTATTCCCATTGCAATCTGTTTATTTTTCATGATGTATCCCATCATGGTCAAAATTGATTTTTCTCAAGCAGTAAAAGCAGCGAAAACGCCCAAGCCTGTTGTTCTAACTTTAGTCATCAATTGGCTGATTAAACCCTTTACAATGGTTGTTTTTGCTCAATTCTTTTTAGGGTTTTTATTTGCTCCTCTTTTAAATTCAACAGAAATCATTCGCGGGGTAGAAATTAGTCTAGGAAGTTCTTATATTGCGGGTGCTATTTTATTAGGAATTGCTCCTTGTACGGCAATGGTTTTGATGTGGGGATATTTATCTTATAGCAATCAAGGGCATACCTTGGTTATGGTAGCAGTAAATTCTCTTGCCATGTTGTTTTTATATGCTCCTTTGGGTAAATGGTTACTATCAGCCAATAATTTAATTGTCCCTTGGCAAACGATTGTTTTATCAGTATTAATCTATGTCGGTTTACCTTTAATGGCTGGAATATATAGCCGTTATTGGATTTTAAAATATAAGGGAAAGCAATGGTTTGAAAGTATTTTTTTAAATGCGCTTTCTCCTGTCGCTGTGAGTGCCTTGTTATTGACTTTAGTTTTGTTATTTTCTTTTAAAGGAGAGTTAATTGTTAATCATCCTTTGCATATCTTTCTCATTGCAGTTCCATTATTCTTGCAAACTAATTTTATTTTTCTGATTACCTATCTTGCAGGTTTGAAACTCAAACTATCCTATGAAGATGCTGCACCTGCTGCTTTAATTGGTGCTAGTAATCATTTTGAGGTCGCGATCGCCACCAGTGTAACATTATTTGGTTTAAATTCCGGTGCGGCATTAGCAACAGTTGTGGGAGTATTAATTGAGGTTCCGGTAATGTTAATGCTGGTAGAATTTTGCAAGAGAACTGCTTTTTGGTTTCCGCGAGAACCGGAAAAAGCAACTTTACCCGATCCTCGTTGTCTAAATTCTCTGCGTTGAATTATCCTGTATTGAATCTGTCTGAAAATCAACCCATTCTGGAGAAATATCGTGAAAAAAGTAATGTTTGTTTGCAGAAAAAATTCCTCTCGTTCGCAAATGGCTGAAGGCTTTGCAAAACAATTAGGTTCAGGAAAACTCGAAGTTTTTAGTTCTGGTTTAGAAGCAAGTGAAGTGAATTCTCATGCTGTTAAAGCAATGTCTGCTGTTGGTATTGATATTAGTAAGCAAACTTCTAATGCACTGAATGAGTTTAAAGCAGAAGATTTTGATATTGTGATTTCCTTGTGCGGTTGTGGGGTCAATTTACCTCCAGAATGGTTAACTCGTGAAATATTTGAGGATTGGCAATTAGACGATCCTGCGGAACAACCAGAGATATTTCCTAGAGTGCGAGAAGAAGTTAAAAAGCGAGTGGAAAAGTTAGTGAAGACTCTAGTTTGTTAATGCCAAAAAAATTGTATTAAACACAGCCTTCTATCCAAGTAACTTCTGGGAGTTTCCCGCTTCTCATCTGCGTAACAATGCCTTTTTCATTGGTCTCAAATAGAACGCGATAATTTTGATTGGAGGCATCTTCCGGCACAAAAATTAAATATTTCCCACCGGGAACATATTCATGACCCTCCTCCTCAATTTTACCGGGATAGAGGGCTTTAATGCGCTCTTCTGTATCGCCAACTTTTGCCCCGCTTAAGGTTGTAATATTCTTTGTATTAACTTCAATGCGGGCAATTTTTCCCTCTGTTACCATATAGTAAACATCTTGAGGTTCTTTGGCTGCCTTATAATAAAAACAGCCCCCTTCTTCCCCACCACTCGATTCATTTACAAATTCAATTCCTGTTTTTTGGCTGGCTTCTGTAATGGTCATGCCAATTTCTACCCCACCCAATCCTGTTAAGGTTAATTTATTGGGAGGTTGTATTTGTTCCAAACAAGAACTATCTTCTGTCCCCAAACACTTTCCTTCTCGATCTAAAATGGCTACTTTGTCTACGGTGGGGAATTGCTTCAATGTTGCTTCGATCGCCTTATTAATGGGTGCGTTATCTTCTACAACAACCTCGCGACAGAATTTTAATTTAGCAACTTTCTCTTCGATCGCGATCGCAAAGTCTTCCCCACAATTCGATTTTCCTTGCAATGCGATCGCCTGGGTCAAACCATTTTGTTTTTCATTTTCTGCGGGACCTTCCACCAACTGCGCGATCGCAAATTTAGCTAAACCTTGACTATTTGTTTCTCGCCAAACAGGTTCTATACTACCATTTTTAGGGTAATAAACTTGCACGCGATAGGTGTTTTTTGCACTTTGGTTGGCTTGCGCTACAGGAGGTGTATCTGTTGACTGAGAGGTTGTCTCATTTTGGGTTGATTCGCTAACGGGAGGGACAGACTCGGACGTTACTTTCGTGGGTTGCTGGGTGCAAGCTGCAATTACAAGCAACGTGACTGTTAAACTGGAAGCAAGTATGGATAATTGGTGGGGACGGGACATGATTGAATTTACCCTAGTCTTGAGTGGATAAGTTATTTTTTTCTTTCTCTACTGTAGAAAAAAGTGGGGAGAGGCGATCGCCAATTGTGTAGATATTTGAACTGACTTTTGTTTCTGGATTGTCGGGTTTTGCTGCTGAAGATTATTTACATTTTTCTTATTAATATCTGTAACAAAAATCGCACATCTTGATAAATTAGTGTATAATTTTTCCTGTACCTTTGTCAAATCGTGAGGATTATCTCGCCCTTCGTAATAAGCTAAGACTTGAGGATCAGAACTCAATCAATGTTTGACTCATCTTCCTGGGATATTGAGTTAGGGCGATCGCCAGTCGAATTCGATCGCCCCTCCAAAAACTTTAAAATTCCTGCTTCGAGTTGAGGAGATAATTGAATCGGAATATGCTGCGATCGCAAATTCAAATCTCGTTGCGGAAAAGGAATTTCAATTCCTTCTTGAGTCAATAATTCTTCAACGCGGAAATATAAATCGCTTTTAAGTAGAACTTGACGATTGGGATTGGCACTCCACACTAATAATTCAAAATCCAAAGAACCATCCCCAAAGCCAATAAAAATAACGCTAGGTGGTGGAGAAGAAAGAATTTCTAAATGTTCCCGTGCCGCTTGTAATAAAATATTTTTAACCGTGCTTATATTACTACCATAAGCAATACCAACGGGAAGATGCAAGCGAGAAATAGGATTAGAATGCGTCCAATTAATCACTTCATCTTCCAGTAAGCGAGAGTTAGGAACAATAATGGAAATTTTGTCTAAAGTTTGTAAGATAATACTGCGAGCGCCAACTTTTTCAACTATTCCCATTTGCTCCTTCAATTCAATAAAATCTCCGACTTGAATCGAACCTTCAAATAGTAAGACGAGGCCGCTGGCAAAGTTCTTAGCAATATCTTGAAAACCTAAGCCGATACCCACCCCAATAGCACTACCAAATAGAGCTAAGGAACTCAAATTAATGCCCCAGATTTGTAAAACGATAATAGTCGAGATTAGGAGCAAACTATAGCGCAGGAGAACCGAAATTACCTCTTGGGCTCCTCGTTCAATCCGCGTTAATTGTAGTAGGCGCGTTCGCAAGAATTTCATTGCAATGCCAACGGCAACAAATGTCCCCCAAAGCATCAATAATAAGAGCGCTAGATCGATAATGGAATAAGCCCGATCGCCTAATGTCACGAAAGAAGAAGTAAAACTCACCCGCAAAATTTCGCGAATTTCATAACTCCACTGACGAGATAAGGGAAATAAATCGGCAATAAAGAAAACAACACTTCCCCATAACCAAGTTCGAGTTAGGAGAAGCATTAATTTAAAAAATAAAGTTGAATTGGAGGGAGGACCCTGGGATATGTCTTCTTCCTCTCGTTTCGCGATAAACCGATCGCGAAGATAATGCCAGACCCGACCAATTCCCCAGTGCAAAGCGATCGCCACTAACAAGATCGCCCCCCCAAAAATGCCGCGATTTCGCAAATAATCCGGTTGTTTTTCCTTTTGTGCTTCTCGCAGAACTTGTCGAAGTCGTTGCGTCCAAAATTCTGCTTGTTCTCGAGGGGTTCTTCCTTCTCGTAAATCTTGCTCTGTTACCGTTAGGAGATAAAGATCGTTGACTCGGACGACGATTGATTTATTTTGGTTCTCAATCACAATTTTGGGGGCTTTCTGGGATTCGGCGATTTCTTGTAGGCGATCGCTAATAGACTGAGCGCGATCGCTGGCTTTGAACTCTTCAAATGCTCCCACTTCAAAGACCACGCGGCCATTGAGGACGACAGGAACTTTAGTTTCCACATTGGCCCAAACCGGAAGGATTGAAAGACAAAGGACCAAGGCGATCGCCAGGATCATTCTTTTCCAGAAAACGGCGATCCTCCGATTAATTGAAGGTCTGAACATTCTTTTTTAAATCTTTTTGCCAACCTTACCAAAACGCCGTTCTCTTTGCTGATAATCAATTAAGGCTTGATGAAATGCCTCTCGATCAAAAGCAGGCCAGGGGGTTTCCGTCACGTAAATTTCAGCATAGGCCATTTGCCAGAGGAGAAAATTACTGATCCGCATTTCTCCACTGGTGCGAATGAGGAGATCGGGGTTAGAGAGATCGTGAGTATAAAGGTGTTCCTCAAATATTTGTTCGTCGATCGCCTCGGGTTCGATCTCTCCTGTTTTGACCTTCTTGGCGATTTCCCGACAGGCTTGGATAATTTCCTGTCGTCCCCCATAATTAGTGGCGACGGTAAATTCAACATCTTGATTGTTCTTGGTATCTTCCATCGATCGCGCAATTTCCTCTTGCAGAGAAGGGGGTAATGCCTCCAAATTCCCCACAAAACGAATGCGAACGTTTTCCGCCATCATTTCCGCCAATTCGCGCCGCAAAACCTTCTCAAATAGGGTCATAAGGAATTCCACTTCTTCAATGGGACGACCCCAATTTTCCGTAGAAAACGCATATACGGTTAGAGCCGGAATGCCCCAATCTTTGCAGCACCGCAATAAATCCTTGAGGGCGTATACTCCTTGTCGGTGTCCCATAATGCGAGGCATTCCTTTGCGTTTAGCCCAGCGACCATTGCCATCCATAATGGCAGCAACGTGCTTGGGCAGGCGATCGCGATCGAGATCGGGAGGCAATACTTCTAACAACGTTTTTTGTTTGCCAATCATTGAATTTTTCCGTTGAAGACTCAGCCATATATCGGTTGAACCTCAAGACAAGAGGTTATTTTTCGGGTTATTTGGTTTGTTTTTGCAACAAATCTTAATGATTATACCTCGATTGTTATTTTAGGAAGAGTTGAGAATTAAGGTTGGGGGACGGAACAACGAACTTGCAACGTTTAACCCAACTGTCGATCGTTGAAAATTGAAAACATGAGTCCTGCTATTCAATGGTATCCCGGTCACATCGCCAAAGCCGAGCGACAACTGAAAGAAAATCTCAAGCGCGTGGATGTGGTTTTAGAAGTCCTCGATGCGAGAATTCCCTTAGCGACGCAACATCCCCAGGTGAAAGAATGGATTCAGCATAAACCCCGTCTCCTCATTCTCAATCGTATGGATATGATTCCTGCTTCCTTACATCATACTTGGCGCAAGTGGTTTGAGGAGCGGGGCGAAACTCTTTATCTTACGGATGCCAAACAGGGAAAAGGCGTTAATGCGATCGCCAAAGCTGCCCAAAAAATGGAGACGGGGGTTAACCAACGACGGCGCGATCGCGGCATGAAACCTCGTCCCGTTCGTGCGGTGGCGATCGGGTTTCCTAATGTGGGCAAATCTGCTCTCATTAACCGTTTGGTGGGGCGTAAAGCGGTGAAAAGTGCCAGGCGTGCGGGGGTGACCAGGCAGTTACAATGGGTGCGAATTTCCGAAGAAATCGAGCTTCTAGACGCACCTGGAATTATTCCTTGGCGTTTGGATAATCAAGAAGATGCGCTAAAATTAGCCATTTGTGAGGATATTGGCGAGGCATCTTATGAAAATCAATGGGTTGCTGCAACTTTAGTCGATCTTTTAAAGGCGAGTGACTATGGTGAAGTGCTGACTTCTCGCTACGGCCTCGATCCGACGGATAGGACAGGAGA
The DNA here is from genome assembly GCF_034932145.1 of Spirulina sp. 06S082. Classification (NCBI taxonomy): domain Bacteria; kingdom Bacillati; phylum Cyanobacteriota; class Cyanophyceae; order Spirulinales; family Spirulinaceae; genus Spirulina; species Spirulina sp. 06S082. The sequence goes on from NZ_JAYGHV010000124.1 coordinate 39,610, forward strand.
AGAATATATTTATCAGTTGGGGGGCGATCGCTATCACGGTGACGTAGAAAGGGTGGCTGTTCTGCTTTTAAATGATTTTCGCAAGGGTATTATGGGACAAATTCCTTTAGAAATGCCTTACATTTAAAAGATGGAATTAACTTAGAAAATATGCAAGTATTTGTGCAATTGGGGGGATAATCGAGCGTGGGGAAATTCTCTTAATAAATTTAGGGTGAGAGGAATGGTGCGATCGCGATCGTTCCATTCGGGTTGAAAAAAGAGAGGAGATTCTGCTTGCAAATACTGTTGATAAAAATAAGGTTCTTTGCCGTCACTAATAACAATTTTAATTTCATTGGCACGCTGCCAAAATTCAGAAATAACAGGAAATTCAGGGTTAAGATGTTCTTTAGGGCTTAGGGTTATCCACACTGTTTCTGATAGTAACTGCCAGCGAGATCCCGAGGTTTCGATGGAGATTTTTTTGCCTGTTTTCAGAATTGCCTCGGTTAAAGGTTTAAGATTGGTTTGAAAAAAAGGTTCGCCTCCGGAAATAACCACGCGATCGCTTTTCAGTTCGGCAATTAAATCGGCAATGTCTACTTTTTGGGCTGCGATCGCCCCTCCTCCGTCAGCATAACCCGTATCGCACCAAGGACATTTTACGGGACATCCATAAAGGCGAATAAAGTCGCAAGGTGTTCCGATCCAATAGCCTTCACCTTGGATGGTTTGTTGAAAAGTTTCGTGAATTAGGAGGAATGGCATCAAAATAATTTGGCGATTTTTCACTCATAATATCGCTCTTTCTGAAAACGGCGATGTTGTTCGAGTAGTGCGGAAAACTGTTCGGTATTTACCTCCCCATAAACTTTGTCTTGAGGTTGGCAATCAATACGCTCCATTAATACCTGAAATGCAGTTTGATCGTGTCGATGGTCTAGAACATACTTTTTTAGTTCTTTCATTGTCATTATTTGAAAGTCAGATTTCATTGACAAACCTCCAATTTCCGTTTGGATAAATCTCGATTAAAATTTCTTCTCCTGTTAGAATGATAGCATTCCCCGTTCTGGCATCCAAACGAACCATATCCACAGAAAGATACATATTGGTGAGGTTCTGGCACAATTGAAAGCATTGGAACGCCTGTTGAGTCGTTGGCAAGTATTTTACCTCTTTCACAATTATACAATTATAAAACTATCCCAACCCGAAACCCATAAAATTCTAAAAGTAAAGGATAATTCCATGTTGAAAATACCAACAAAATTATTGTCACTGGAAGAATTTTTGCACATACCAGAGACAAAACCTGCGAATGAATATATTAACGGAGAAATCATTCAAAAACCAATGCCTCAAGGAAAGCACAGTATTCTGCAACGGGAATTGAGTTTTGCGCTAACACTTGCCTTGAAAACCGAAAAAATTGCCCAAGCATTTCCCGAATTACGGTGTACATTTGGTGGGCGATCGATTGTTCCAGATGTTTCCGTTTTTCGTACAGAAAGAATTCCCCGCGATCGCGATGGACAAGTGGCCAATTTATTCCATCTCCATCCAGATTGGACTATTGAGATTTTATCGCCTCAGCAGAGCCAAAGCAAGGTTATTCGCAACATTCTCTATTGTCTCGATCATGGGACTGAAATGGGGTGGTTGTTGGACCCAGCAGAATCATTAATCTTTGTCTATGGGATCGATCGATCGGTGCGCGTATTTGAGGATATAAATGTAGTGTTACCAATGCCAGAGTTTGCTGGAGTGTTTCAGCTTAAGCTGGGTGAGATATTTGCTTGGTTGAAAGAGTAGGGGCGTTGCATGAAACGCCCCTACAGAATACATAAACCGAGGGTTTTGTCAACCCCAGTACATGAATAATTACAGAGCAGTTTCATATTAAAAATTCATTGATTGTTATTGATTCTTAGGCGATGATAAGAGATTTTTTGCGGTTTGCAAGAAATTTTTAAACTCTTCTTTTTCTCTCATTTTTGCAAAGATAATTTTGGATTCAACTAGAGTAATATATTTATCTGGAATCAGAAAAATTGCTTGTTCTAAAGTTCTGATGACACCATTAATATCTCCTAGTAGAGTATAACAAACTGCTTGTTCGTACCAAAATATATCATTTTCACAGTCAAACTCTAAAGCGCGACGGTAACTCGATATAGCAGCATATAAACATCCTTGTTTTTGCAAAATATTTCCCCGTTGATACCATGACCAACAATCATTAGGTTTAATGTGTAATGCACGTTCATAGAAGCACAATGCTTGCTCTAAATTGCCAATTTCTTGATAGGCATCTCCTTGGCGATAAATCGACCAAAAATCATCACTACGAATAGTTAATGCTTTCTCAAAACAGGCGATCGCATCTTCATAATGCTTGCTTTTGCGCCAGGCTTCTCCTTGTTTGTAATAACTCCAATAATCTTCCGGTCTGATTTCTAAGGCACTCTGAAAATAAGCGATCGCCCGTTCGTATTCTTGTAATTCCTCTAAAGCAATACAGCCCATTTCATACCAAGGCCAATAAGAATGAGAATTAATTTGCAAGGCTTTATGATAACTCTCCAAGGCCTCTCCATAATACCGCATTTTCTCCAAAACCCCGCCACGATGATACCATACCCAATAATCATCGGGTTGATATTCTAATGCCTTATCATAATAAATTAAAGCCTCCTCATAATAACTGCGATCGTGCAGTTCTCGTGCCTGTTCGTACCACTGTTGATAGTGTTCTAATTGTGCTTCTAATAATCGTTCGCTGGGATAATTCATCATCATTATTTTTAAGATTTATTCGCGATCGCAGTCCTTAAGCAGTATCCTAATTAATCGTTGATACCCGATCTTGTTTTAAAAATCCGTTAGCAATGTTACCAACTGACCTTCTTAGTTATCGTATGAATGGGGAAGCGATCGCCCCCAAACGCTTAAACCTAGATGCCAATGCGATCGCCCTTGCAGCAGAACAAATTGAATGCTTTCAAAATTGTCTGGGAAAAACCCAAGGAGAACTCGATCGCCAACTTAGAGACTTAGAAGGGGATAGTCCTGATTATCGCGTAAAGCGGGGACTGGCTCACCTCCTGAGAAATAGTTTTTCAACTTTTGAAATTGTTAGTCCTCTCGAACCCCAATTATTACGACAGCGTGTTTTTTCTCATGCCGCAGCGACTCCTCCTCTCCCTAACAATCGTAACCCAAGTTTAGAATCTTTATCCAGTATTTTATCAAAAGAACTGAATCGAGAAGTTTTACCGGTTGAGATTCAAAAGGGACTCTACGCCGATCTACAAGAAAATCGTATTTTAACTGAATTTGAAACTCCTGCCCCGGATACATTACTGCATCGTTACAATTTGTCTCAAGTTCAAGGTATTTTCTATCGTGCCAGCGAAGTCACTCTCAATGCCCATCGTAATGTTCCTGGAGAATATAAACTCTTATTCCGCTATTTAAAACTGTTTCAACTCATGTTTTATATTGAAGGAGATGTAGAGCATGGATTTACAATTACCCTAGATGGACCTACCAGTTTATTTAAGTCTAGCACGCGCTATGGATTAGCTTTTGCAAAAATGCTGCCTGCTCTTCTTCATGTTACGAAATGGAGTTTAAAAGCTGTTTTGCAGCATAAAGATTTTTACACGGGAGCAAAAAAGAAGGGGGTTTTTGAATTGGACGATCGCTGCAATTTAGTCACTCATTATCCTCCTGGAAAGCCTTATGATAGCATGATTGAAGAATCTTTTGCGAAACGGTGGGAAAAAACAAAAACTGAGTGGGTTTTAGAGAGAGAAGTGAATCTGATTCCTATTCCAGGCAGTGTGATGATTCCTGATTTTCGTTTGGTACATCCTGACGGAAAAGATTATATTCTAGAAATTGTTGGCTATTGGCGACCTGAGTATTTACGCAAAAAGTTCTCGCAAGTTCGTCAGTCTGATGTTGATAATTTAATTTTAGCAATTTCCGAGCGTTTAAATTTAGAAAAGTCTGGCATTAAAATGGAGGATGTCCCCGCAAAAGTTATTTGGTTTAAAGATAAATTATCCCCGAAAGCAGTTTTAGAAATATTGTAAAGAAAAAGGATAGTAAAATGGATTTTGTCAAGAAGAAGCAAGAAAACTTAACAATTTATGCCAATAGGAAAAGAATCGCGATCGCCTTTCTGATAGTCTCACTTTCTCTGGTATTTTCTTTCTGGTTAGTTGTTGTTTCTTTAGCCAATAAAGAACCAAGATTTTTAGATTATGTAGTGGGAAGTTTACTGGCTTGTTATTTTGGCTATTTAACATTTCATTACTCACTCTATTTGTTAAAATATCAAAATAAATCTGTTTTAACCATCGATGATAAAGGAATTTGGGACAATACCTTTTTTTCCAAAATTGGCGCGATCGCTTGGGAAGATATAGAGGAAATTTTTATCTACGATCTGCAATTGAAAAGCGGAGGAAAAGAGCGATCGCTAGGAATTATTCCTAAAACAGGTCAAGTATTTCTGAAAAAATTTCCCTTATCTTGGCAGATCAGACGAGTGGCGATCGCGGCATTTTTTCGTTTTCCTGTTTCTCAAACTCCGATTAATATTCTTTTGCGAGATTTGAATTTGTCCAGACATCCAGAATTTGAGAGAGAAATGCAAACAAGAATACAAAATCTAACTGGGAAGGTCAGAGAATAAGTTTAGCAAAATACTCAACGATCGCGCGAGCAATTGTTTCGGTTCCATCTGTTGCTAGAGTAGAGGTTTGCTGAGGAGGATTTGGCGATCGCAAGAGAAACTCCCAATTACCTTGAAAGAAAGCATCAGGAGAGATAATTTGGTGGTGTCCGTAGTTTCTTAATCCTGACTCCAATAATGACGCTTCTGCAAACCCTTCTCGGCTTAAAGAAACAATGGGAATATTTAAGCGTAAAGCCTCAGAAAAGGTGCTAAAACCTGGCTTAGAAACCACCCGATCGCAAAAAGGCATAAAATCAACAGGACGATATTGGCGATCGCGAATCTTAATTAAATTGCTAAAATCTGGAGCATGGCGATCGAAGGTGATAAATTGGCGATCGGGAAACTCCTCGACTTTATGATAGGGGATTTGTTGCAATCCTAACCCCCCAAATGTTAATAAAATTGTTCGTTCTTGGGGTTGAATAAGATTAAATGTGGTTCTGATTTCCTCTTCTGAGAAACGTGGAGTCCCTCCCGTGAGTCCCACATCAGAAATATGAGGAAATGCTGACATGGACTCGTGTAGAGGAAGGCGAAAAAGGCGATCGCATTGACCAAAACATTCTCCGATCCAAGCAGCAATTTCAGCAAAATCTTCTCCCCAGTCGCGATAAATAAAATCCCAACCAAAATTGCTCATCATCCAGCAAGGAATTCCCGCAGTTTTGGCGATCGGAGCAGCGAGAGGAGGAATATCACCTAAAATTAAACTAATGCGATTAGTCTGAATAAAGTTAACTTCTCCTGCAATAATGCGATATTGTGCGGTGCGAATTTCTTCTAATTTTGTCAGTGTTTCCTGTTTGTTCATCGTCAGACTATCAGATTGAATTACCCCCACATCTAAAGCACGGGGACGATGAATAAAATCCCCTTCGATATAAGATTCAAGCAACCATCTCGGTGCCGTTGTTACGAGAATAAGTAGAATATCAGGATTAAGTTTTTTGACCATTCCTGCAACAGAAGCAGCACGAGTTGCATGACCAAATCCATGATTTGTGATAGCAATATAAAGACTTTGCATAAGTTAGGAATGAGTTGTAATCAATCGTTTAAAATAAAAAACTTGAGAATTTTTCTCCAGTCCCGTTGTCACTGTAACCAACTCCCAACCCATTTCTCCGAGATAGTTAAGAGTACCTAAAACCGTTCGTCCTTGCAAAACGTCTACTAATTCTTTGTCTTCAGATTCTACTGTAATTCTCAAGGGGTTGAGAGGGAAGATGGTTTCCTGAATAACGGTATATTCCCATTTTTGGATTGGATTGTTCACGCTAGGACAAGCTAAAAAATGAAAAAAACTATTAATAAGTATAGCAAAAAAAGGGGACACAGATCGAGATATTGCGATCGCGCTTCTTCTTTCAAGATAGAGAATTGGGGAAAAACACTAACTTTCCCAATACGGTTAAAATTCCCGTAACTAAAATTCCCACAATACCAAAAAAGCCAATAGTAATGGTATTCAAACGTGAATTTGTGGCCTCGATTTGTTTTTCCAGAGTTGAACGAGTTTCATCTAATCTTTTATCTACGTTCTTTATTCCTTCATCGAGTCTTTTGATATTTCCTTTGACTTCGGTAAATCCAACTGCAACAGTTTGGTCTAATTTATCAATTCGTTTACCGATCGCGATCTCTACAGTATCAATTCGTTTACCGATCGCGATCTCTACAGTATCAATTCGTTTACCGATCGCCATCTCTACATCATCTATCCGTTTATCCAGCTTGGTATCTAAAGCCAGAATTAACTGTCTCAGTTCTTCAATATCTGTTACTGTTTGACTAGCCATTTTCCTTGTCTCAAATATTATCTCAATTATACACAATTCTAGATAAATGGCTAAATAAATTTCTTCTCAATCGAGAATCTCGGTGGTATTTGTACTCAAATAAGTATAGCTATTTAAACTATGTTTGTAATTTTTCAATAAACGCTGGGACTCCTCCAAAGTAATGCGATTATCTTGTATTGCTTGTTCGGTAAGACAGCGAATCTTTTCTAGTAAATCTGCTGGATTATATTGAGCATAACCAATTACATCTGCTATCGTATCTCCTCGCACAATATGTTCCACTTGATATCCCTTGGAAGTCATTTTAATATGAACAACATTGGTATCCCCAAATAAATTATGTAAATTGCCCATAATTTCCTGATATGCTCCAACTAAAAACATTCCTAAATAATAAGGCTCGATCGCCCTCTCTCCCGTCGTCAGTTTCCTTGTATTTAGATGATGTAATTCTAAAAGTTCTTTCCCTTCATGTCTATCGATAAAACGATCTATTTTACCATCACTATCACAAGTTAAATCTGCAAAAGTTCCTCGTTCTGTCGGTTCTTCTTCTAAACGATGAATCGGCATAATTGGGAATAGCTGTTCGATCGCCCAAGTATCGGGTGCTGATTGAAAAATAGACAGATTCGCATAATAAATCGCTGCCATAGTTTTCTCCAAATCTGCGAGATCGTCAGGAATATCACCGAGATTTCGAGTAATTTCGAGGATTTTTTGGCAGCATTGCCAATACATTTCCTCAGCTTTTCCTCGTTCTTGCAAACTCAAGTAACCAAAATTAAATAAGCTAATTGCTTCCTGCTTAAATTGAATAGCATCGTGATATGCTTCTTGATAATTATCCGTAGAAATTGTCGTGTAAGTTTCCCATAAATTGCGAAGAATGAGATGCTCTTGTTCTGCGATCGCCGGCAGTGTTTCTATTTGAGAAATATCTGCCATTGTTGCTTGACTTGTCCCGAGAATATCGAAAATCAATACTCCTTGATGGGCAGCGATCGCCCGACCACTTTCACTGACAATAATAGGAGCAGAAATATTGCGTTCTTCACAGGCTTCTTTAACTTCTGCTACAATATCATTAGCATAGTTTTGCATATTATAATTTTTGGAGGCTTGAAACTTTGTTTTTGAGCCATTATAATCGACAGCTAAACCGCCTCCAACATCAAGATATTGCATATTTGCTCCTAATTTAACCAACTCTCCATAAATTTGACTGGCTTCGCGAATGGCATCTTTAATCGTACCGATCGCGGAAATTTGCGAACCGATATGAAAGTGAAGTAATTGCAAGCAAGACAACATTTCTTGACGGGTTAATTCAGTAATAACATCCAGAATTTGCGGCACACTTAAACCAAATTTGGCACGATCTCCCGTAGAATTTCCCCATCGTCCCGATCCCTTACTTCCGAGTTTGGCACGAATTCCCAATATTGGTTCAATTGCCAAAATTTTACTCATTTCAATGGCGATCGCTAACTCTTCCACCTGTTCGATCACAAGAATAGAACAATGTCCCAAGCGCATTGACAATAAGGCCATTTCAATGTATTCTCGGTCTTTATAACCATTGCAAATCAATAAAGGGACTTGGGAATCATTTTGAGGATTTTGTCGGGTTTCTAAGGTCGCTAAAGCAATAGCAAGCTCGGGTTTAGACCCCACCTCCAAACCAAATTGATAGGGTTTGCCAAACTGAACCAAGGCTTCCACAAGATGGCGATGTTGATTGCACTTGATGGGATAAACCCCGCGATAGACGTTAGGATAGCCATAATGAGCGATCGCCCGCGCAAAACAAGTATTTAAACGGTCGATGCGATCGGCAAGAATATCGGGAAAACTGATGAGTATCGGCAAGTCGAGATCCCGTTGACCCAAGGACACCACTAATTCATAAAGGTCTAATGAACTGCCGCGATCGCCTTGAGGGGAAACCAAGACGCGACCCGCAGCATTGATAGCGAAATAAGGATGACCCCAGCCCTGAATTTGATAGAGTTTTTCACTATCCTCAACTGTCCAATCTTTCATTATTATGATAGGGTTAGCTAAATTTCAAAAATCGTAATTTAATTGTTTTAAGTTTGGAGTGATGAGGTCAGGATTTAATCATTGCTCAAAAGGATTAATAAATTAGCTCATGTACGAATCAGATCGGGGTCACGATCGCCCCTCAACTCATCCCGCGATCGCTTGGATTACTAGCCATCCCCTGCTGTTTTGGGGGGGAATCTGGACGATCGCGCTATCGATAACGGTGGGAGTAACGGCTGGACTCCTGCATGGCAAACTTTTTCTAACCCAAGAAAGCCTCGATCTCCCTCCAACTTTAAGGGAAGATTCCCTCGAGACCAGAGATGAAGGAGAGTTTGAGGTCGATCCTCAAAATAGTCCAGAAGCGGTTTATTTCCAAGATAGGGACCGATCGCCGTCTCAACCCAAAACCTTATTTCCCTTGTGGTTAATGGGATTCATCGCTTTGAGTTGTGCTGCGGGTTCGTTCTTTGTCACCTTAGTCTTAAAGTCTCTCAGCCTCTCTCAAACTCCCGTGAAGCGCTTAAAATCAACCAAAACCTCACGGGACTTGCCTTCTGCGAGTACCCCTCGGTTTCAAACCCAATTCGGAGCCGTTCCCTATGAAACACCAATTGTCGCGGAAACGCAACCCAGAGTGACCGTATTGCCACCGGAGGCTATTTCTCCTCTTGATTCTCCTCAAAATGATGGCAATCTTCTCGAACAATTAGATCTCCGCAAGCGTCATTCTCTGTCATCATTGATGGACTATACAAATGATGATTAGGGATTAGAGAACAGGCAAATTTATCTTTTATTATCGCTCTACTTATGTTTAAAAAATTATGGCAATGGTTAAAAAATTTAGTGGGAATATTTTCTCCTCGTCCCGAGCCTGCCAAACTGGAGGCGATCGCTTCTTCTCTTAGTAATTCTCCTGAAAATACCCCTTCTCCTGTTTTAGGCGATCGCGATTACGAGTTTCTCTTCGATCAAGTTTTAGAAGGAGTAGCACATGGTTGGCAAGCACCTCGTATCAAACAATTTTTTGAGCAAACAGAAGATCGCATTACCCTCGAACAATGGGTAAATTGGTTGGTACAATTTGGCAGACAAAAGGTTTATGCTCCCCAACCCGATCTCGAATTGGCACGAAGGCTCGATTTACTAGCCAGACAAACCCAACATCTCCCCAAAATTGTAGAAATTGGGGTGGTTTCTTTGGCAATTTCTCAACAATTATCGCAACAAGTGGCAAAAGGAGAAGTCTGGGAATATGATGGACCCGATCTGGCTGTGGATGCCGTCACACCTGAACCGCAAACCGTTGTTTTTACTTTAGAAGAACTCCATGCAAAATTGAAAGAAGATGCTGATTTTAGGCAGGCGATCGCGCAACAAGTTGGGGTCAATTCTGACGATCCAATGGTCATTCTTCAAGCTGTTGCCTATCAAATTTCTCAACAACAAGAAAATAGTTGATAGTTATTTATTTCTAATTTACAATGCTTTTTGATCTTCCTCTTTCTCGCTGGCGCAGTAGCAGTTATTTACATCGATTAGTTGGACTTTTGGGACGATGGCAGGATGGCAGTTTTCTCCTACAATGGGGAGAGGCGATCGCGGCACTTCTCATTTGTATTATTCTGGTTATTTCGCCTTTTGCTTCTACTTCCCTCATTGGTTTATTATTGTTTGCTTGCGGTGCATTTTGGGTATTACTGACCCTTGCTGATAACCTCAAAATTGGCATGACTCCTATTCATCTCTGGGTCAGCCTTTATTGGGGAATTTCTGCGGTTTCGACGGCATTTTCTCCCGTTAAAAAAGCCGCTTTATCGGGATTTATTAAATTTAGCCTCTTATTATTATTATTCCTTTTAGCGGCACGAGTCTTGCGATCGCCTCGTCTTCGCAATGGAATAATGACGGTTTTTCTCCATATTTCCCTACTGGTAAGCGGTTACGGCATTCGCCGGGAATTTAAAGGAGTCGAACAACTGGCCACATGGAACGATCCCACCTCAAAACTCGCTCAAGATACCCGCGTTTACAGTTACTTAGGCAATCCCAATCTGTTGGCGAGTTATCTCATTCCCGCAGTTGCTTTGAGTTTAGCCGCTTTTTTCATCTGGAAGCGTTGGTTGCCAAAAACACTGGCCGCAATTATGTTTCTCACAAATACAGCCTGTCTATTTTATACCGATAGTCGCGGGGGTTGGATCGCGATGATGGCACTCTTTTTTGTTTTTGCGCTTTTACTGCGCTATTGGTGGGCTAAATATTTACCGACATTTTGGCGACTTTGGTTTCTTCCTTTGATGATAGGGGCGATCGCGGCTTTAGTTATTACTGCGGTTATTTTTGTCGAACCTTTGCGCTTGCGAGTGATGAGTATTTTTGCAGGACGGGAAGACAGTAGCAACAATTATCGCATTAATGTTTGGGAAACCGTGTTCAAGATGATTAAAGATTATCCCCTTGTTGGTATCGGTCCGGGAAATGATGCTTTTAAGCAAATTTACCCTCTCTATGCCCAGTCCGGATATGATAATGCTCTCGGTGCCTATTCGGTGTTTTTAGAGCATATTGTGGAAATTGGTTACGTGGGATTTATCAGTTTTCTCTGGTTCATTATCGGCACTTTTGGCCAAGGTTTGCAACAATTGGCACGGTTACGAGATAATCGTAATTTACAGGCATTTTGGCTGATGGCCGCGATCGCCTCTACCGTTGGGCTTTTAGTTCACGGTTTATTTGATACTGTTTGGTATCGTCCCCAAATTAATGTTCTCTGGTGGCTGGGAATTGCGGCGATCGCCAGTTTCTACGATGAAAAAAAGCTAAAGAATGAAGCATGAAAAATCCTACCCAACAAGAACTTGCTACCATTGATAATAAACTCTCTAAGCGGTTTATCAAACTCGATCCGGCTGGCTATTTTATTATTTACTTAGATCGAGAAAATGGGCTGATCTGTGCCAAACATTACAGCAATGAAATTAATGAAAAAGGTTTAGCTGTGGATCCAGAAACAGGAAAACCCATCCCAGTACGTGGAAAAGTTGAGAGAACCCCCACCGCGATTTTTACGGGAAGAACTGCAAAGGAAATTGGCATGAAAATTACAGAAGAAACGAAACCTTGTCCTTTATCTTATTTGGATCATGCTTTGTATTTAGGACGAGAATTCGTGCGTGCAGAAATGGCTTTAATTAAGGGAGAAGAATACATTCAAGATTGATATTTTTACCAGAGACGTGATAGCTAGGGCATGATTTTCTTGACATGAGGATAAGCGAGTATTTTATCATCTACAGTTACCATTGTAGGTTCGTTGGGATCGGCTAAATAGGAATAGGGTTGCATTTCTCGCAGTGGATTAGGAATAAATGTTCTTTGCTGGGTTGATGTAGTTGTTCGAGTTTGGATGTATTCTAATAGTTCTGCTAATAGTGAGTCTGGTGCAGTTGCGATCGCGGAGAGGAGTTGTTCTTTAATGGTGGTCATGGTGCTTCAATTCCTAATAGGGATTAAGTGTAATTGAAACCTGCTGCATTCTGCAACAAAATCTCGAAAACAGAATTGTTTCAATCCCTAATAGGGATAATGATATCCCCCGGTGTACGGAAAATGAGGCAGCGATCGCATAACCCAAAGCAATAGGACTTACGCATTAACGGGCAAGATGCCCGCACTACCATAACAGTAGGATACGGTAGTGGGAGCGTCTCGCTCCCTAGCTGCGTAAGTTCTACACAAATCACCAATGAATTTGACTGAGAATATAGCGCAGTCGATCGTAATCATCCTTCAACAGTAAACTTAACTCTCGTCCCGCTTTGACCAACCAAGGGCGATCGCCTTTCCTGAATCGATAAATCTCTCGTAAAGAAGCCGCAACCAAAGCCTCACAAGGAACATTGCTCACTTGCAAAAGAGTTCTTAAAAATCCCAATTCCTCACTAAATGCGATAATTTCTTCTGGCGCACAGCGATAAACCGCTTGGTGAATTTGCGGAGGACGCGGTGGCAAATATTGAAAAATCTGTCCCCGACTGCTGCCATTATTGCCCCGAGAAGGGGTTTCAAAGCCCAATAATGCTGCTTGAAACTCTGTTTTCAACATGGCAAAAATCTGCGGCTGTTGTTCTCGCAATTCTTCCAAAGATAATCCCAACGCCCTCGCGCGATGCACGGAATCAATAGGTGAGGTTTTCACGTAAGTTACAACCCCCAAAACCTTATTTCCCGATTCCTCATCTTGGGACTTAACCCAACTGCCAAAAGGAGGCATAACGGGAAAACTTAAATCTTCCGGATCCAAACACTGTGCCAAAATTTCCACCGTTGTTGTTTCGATAACTTCGGCAATGCGATCGGGATTGCGATCGCTACTGGTAAATTGTGGTAGAGGAAGGCGCATGAGTTACAGGTTATGAATGATGAGTTAAATAACTCAACTTGCTAGTTATTGATTCGATCCCCCTAAATCTGGGGGGAACCGGAGTCAAAGTCCCCCAAACTTGGGGGATTTAGGGGGCTGGCACGTTGGGGGTTACAGTTTTTCTTCCTCCGATGAATAGTCCCTGCCCTTATCAAGGGGGGCTGGGGGGGATCGAAACGTATCCTATTTGTAACTAGCAACTCGGGTTAAATAGTCAAACGTGAAAGATTACCTTAGAATAGGCATTAGATAGTATTTACTTTTCTATCACAAATATCGACGATTATAACAGATAAAAGCCACTCTCTCAGTTTAATGCAATGATAAAACTTTACAATAGTCATATTTCCTCCAATACTCGCCGCGTTTGGGTTGCACTCCTTGAGAAAAATCTAGAATTTGAGGAGATATTTATCCAACTTAACAAAGGCGAACAATTTACACCGGAATTTCTAGAAATTAATCCGTTTCATCATATTCCCGTTCTGATTGATGATGGCTTTAAAGTGTTTGAATCTCTGGCTATTCTTGACTATCTAGAAGCCAAATATCCTCATCCTCAACTCATGCCAACAGATGCCGAAAGTATTGCTAAAGTTCGCATGATAGAATTGGTTACGCTAAACGAACTTATTCCCCCAACTTTTCCCTTAATGCGAAAGATTTTAGACTTTGAAGTTCCTGACGAACAATTAGAAAAATCCCAAAAGCAGGTTGCAAATGTTTTACAATTTTTTGAAGACCAACTCGACGAAAATCAACCCTATTTTCTAGGCGATCGCCTAACTTTGGCTGATGTTGTTGCGGGAACAACTGTTCCGACTTTATTCTTCTTTGGGATTTCTTTGTCAGAATATCCTAAAATTACAAAATGGTGCGAGACATTACAACAGCGAGAAAGTTGGCAAAAAACAACACCTTCTCCAGAAGCAATTGAAGCCGCAAAAGCAGGAATGAAAAAAATACTTCAACAACGTAGTTAATCAGCTAAAATGCAGGAGAAATAATCTAGATTCAGAATTGTGCCGATCGCGATCATTTTCTCCTCTTCATTTCATCTTTAAAGCTGCTACAACCAGACATCCCCAACCTACCAGAAAAGCAACGCCTCCTAATGGTGTAATTGCTCCTAACCATTTAATTCCAGTTAAACTGAGGGTGTATAAACTGCCAGAAAAGATGAATATTCCTACAATAAAAGCAACTCCTGTAGCTGTCAGGAATCCTGGGGACATATCCATGCGACTGAGGAGAATGGCCACCAATAAAAGAGCCAGGGCGTGATACATTTGATATTTGATTCCTGTCTCAAATATGGCTAATGCACTGGTGCTTAATTTGTCTTTAAGGGCATGGGATGCAAAGGCTCCTCCTGCGACGGCTAAACCGCCAAAAATTGCCGCGATCGCGATAAAAATTCTCTCCATTTTCTTTTAATTTGCCTGCTTTTAATTAATTAACTAAGATTCTGGATAAAAAACAATGCCTTCTCGCAGTTGTTGCAGTACAGTTCCGGGATAGTAAAATTGCAAAATGCGATCGTATTTCCAGCCCAAGTTTGCTAAGGTATAAGACCCATATTGATTTAAGCCGACACCGTGACCAAAACCGCCACCAATAAACTTATAACCCGTTAAATTGCCACTAGCATCAAGAATGGGATCGATGTAAAATAGCGTACTGCGAGGGGGGCCAAAAGCACTTCGAGCCTCTGTTTTTTGTAATTCTACAACACCGCGATCGGTTTCAATGGTAAAAAGAAGAATTCTTCCCGATGGCGATCGCTCTGTCACTGCCATACGCAGTATTTTTTTGATCCCTGCTAAAGGATGTTTGGTTTTCTCTAAATACTTATTCAAATCTTCAGTGAGTTGAGCAATACTACTTTGCCGATTCCAGCGAAAAACTGGACTTTCTGTCCCATTAAATCCTTGTTTTGAGCTAATAAAGCGACGGAAATTCGCTTCATTATTTAAAGGCTGTTGAGCGAGATTCCATTGCGGATTTGCGCCGTCAATTCTTGCTCGCAAATAAGGTCGGGGTTTCCCATCCCAAATATCTTCAAACTGTGCCGTTACTCCCCCTGTATGGGCAGAATAAAGGGCATCCACTAGCTCATCATTGTGGGTAAGAACTAATCCTCGCGTGGCTTGAATCGCGCGATCGGCATTCGCAACTGTTCCAGTTAAACCCTTATAAACTTGACAGTGAACTGTCGCGCAAAGTTCGTAATTATCTGCTTGAAAACGGCGCAAGTTTCTGAGAGCATAAGTACGAGCAATTACGGTTTGCGCTTCCACGGAATTATAAGGGGCATTGGGTCCAATTTCGTGAGGTACAACTCCTCGCAAATAGACTTCGATGGGAACTTCATTGACGAGGGTAAAGTTACCGTAAGAATTGGGTTGCACTCGCAAACTCCCGCCAAAAAGAATTGTATTATCTTTCTCTTTGACGCGGATTAAATTTTTATTACTGGTAATTTCTAAGTTACTGCGATTATAGCGAAAACCATTAATAACAAAAGAGACAATCGGAACAGTATTTAAAACTTCCGACTGTAAATAAGGATTAGTTTCTCCTCGTTCTTGTAAATTCTCTAACAGCATTCGTCGCAGAATGGGAGTATTATAAGTTTCTCGCTTGGCCCAAACTTGCCAGCGTCCAGGTTGTACCACTTCAACTTCAATGCCTTTTTCTTGCCATTCTAGAGCGCTATTTTCTGCGGTTTCAAAGGTCGCTACATCGCTCAAGACTATCCATTCTTGTAGGAGAGGGGATTCTACTGATTTAGGGGCAATTTCTAAGACAATATTGCTAACATTTTCTGTTTTTAGCTGTCCGTTTCCGTCCTGAAATTTTACGGTTAGGGTGTCTCCTTCGGTACTGGAGAGAGTGAGGCGATCGCCAGCTTCATCGCCAAAACGCTGTACAATTCCGACATCAATTTCCATCTCTGGGGAAATTTTTCTTTGGGTTTCAGTCTCGATTTGGGCTTGAGTTTGGGCTTGAGTTTGGGCTTTATTGGGAAAAACTAATGCAGGGAGGAAAGAGAGAGTACAAGGGAGAAGTAAAAATAAAGCTGTTTTTTTCATCGTTTTATCGTACTGTATTAACCAATATTGCAAAAATGGCAAGATTTACCTATACTGCTCGATTATAAATCCTTTCAACTCAAATATCAAGAATAAACGGAATTTTGGGTGCATCTCAGCTTTGCAAAAATACTCAATCGAAACCTGAATATCTTTTCTACATTATTTGTACTTATCGATACTAATGCGATCGCCAAAGCTCAATCTGGACAGTTGAACAACTGTCAAGCATTTCGGAACTATTGCCAAAGTCAGGCTCAGAATAAGATGTAAAGAGTAGAGAATTTACAATTTTATGAATAGCGCTTACATCACTTCGATCGGGAAGTTTTTACCTGGAGAAGCCATTGATAACGACCAAATGGAGGCATACCTCGGACAAGTTAATTCTCGCCCTTCTAAGGTCAGAAAACGCATTCTCAACAGCAATGGCATTCAGCAACGATACTATGCGATCGATCGCGACCAAAAGACTCGTTATTCCAACAGTCAGATGGCTGCAAATGCAGTTCGAGACATTTTAAAACAAACAAATTTAGACCCCCAAACTATCGATTTATTAGCCTGTGGAACCACAATGCCCGATCTTCTCGTGCCAGGTTTTGCCAGTATGGTACATGGAGAATTATCGGAATTATTGCCATTGGAAACTGTTTCGACTCAGGGAGTTTGTTGTGCTGGTATCTCGGCATTAAACTATGCTGTTTCTCAACTCGAATTAGGGAAACGAAAAACGGCGATCGCAGTGGCTTCAGAATTTCCCTCTCGCTTATTCAAGCATACCAAATTTGCAGACGAAACGGCAATTAAAAATAATAAATCTCTTACTTTTGATGTAGAATTTTTGCGCTGGATGCTTTCCGATGGTGCAGGAGCATTTTTAGTTCAAGATCGCCCCAATACAACAGGAATTAGTATTAAAATTGAATGGATAGAACTGGTTTCCCATGCTAATGCTTATCCTCTCTGTATGTATGCAGGAGTTGAGAAAGAAAGCACCAATAAAAGCTGGTTAGATTATTCATCTTATCTTGATGCTGCAAGAGATGGTGCAATGGATTTGCGGCAGAATATTCGCCTCTTGGATAATGTAATTAAATTAGGAGTAGAAGGCTGGTTGCGACTGATTGAATTAGGAAAAGTCGATCCTCAAGAAATTGATTGGTTATTGTGTCATTATTCCTCGCATTTCTTTCGCGGTCAAATTGTTGAACTCTTAGAAAAAGCAGATTGTATGATTCCAGAAGAGAAATGGTTTACCAATTTGTACACTCGGGGAAACACGGGATGTGCTTCTATTTATCTCATGCTGGAAGAATTATTTCATTCTGGGAAACTGCGATCGGGACAAAAAATATTCTGTTTTGTCCCAGAAAGCGGACGCTTTACAACGGCATATATGATGCTAAGTGTTGTTGAAAATGAAAGCACGAATATAGTGAAATCTTCTCTTGCTTTTCATCAACCCGATACTGTTTCTCCTTTGGCTCAATTGCA
>NZ_JAYGHV010000125.1:0-52203 GCF_034932145.1 Spirulina sp. 06S082
TTGCCACCATCTCCATGCCGTTTGATAACTCACCCCGGCTTTTTTGGCATAGTCTGAGAGTTTCATGGCTATATCTTACCATGAATGACTATACTTGACTATATATTAAGTTAAACTTTACAATACTTGTCGATCGGGCATTTACGGTTTACTCTTGACGGTTTAACGATTACTAATAAAAAAATGAGCGTTAAGAGTTTACAGGGAAGAGACTTACTCGAGTTAACAGATTTGAGCGCTGCGGAACTGAAAGATTTACTCCAATTTGCCGCCGATCTCAAAAGTGGCCTTAAAAAACCAACCTGTCGAAAAGTATTAGGATTGCTGTTCTACAAGGCTTCGACTCGCACTCGTGTTAGTTTTTCAACCGCTATCTATCAACTGGGGGGTCAAGTGATCGATCTCAACCCCAAAGTGACCCAAGTGGGACGCGGCGAACCCATTTCCGATACTGCCAGAGTTTTAGACCGCTATCTCGATATTTTAGCCGTTCGCACCTTCAAACAAGAAGATTTAGAAACCTTTGCCCATTACGCCAAAATCCCCGTCATTAACGCCCTGACAGATTTAGAGCATCCCTGTCAAATTCTAGCGGATCTGCTCACGATCCAAGAGTGTTTTGGCCAACTATCGGGAAAAACCATCGCCTATTTAGGAGATGGCAATAATGTCGTTCATTCTTTACTGTTGGGATGTGCCTTATCTGGGGTGAGTATTCGCATTGCTACTCCAGCCGATTATCAACCCGATCGCGCCATTGTTGAGAAAGGTAAAGCCATTGCCATTGATGGGGCTGAAATTATTGTCACTTCCGATCCCGTCGCTGCGGTTGAAGGGGTTCATGCTCTTTATACTGATGTTTGGGCGAGTATGGGACAGGAAGATTTGGCCGAAGAACGCATTCCCATCTTTCAACCCTACCAAATTAATTCCACTCTCTTGAGTCATGCCGATCCCGAGGCGATCGTCTTGCACTGTTTACCGGCACATCGCGGGGAAGAAATTACCGATGACGTGATGGAGGGAAAACATTCGCGAATCTGGGATCAAGCCGAAAATCGGATGCACGCACAAAAAGCATTGATGGCCAGTTTATTGGGAACAGATTAGGAACCAAGGAAGAAGAATGAAGAAATAATTTTCCTTTCTTTCTTTCTTCTTTTCCTATTACCTCTCCCCTAATCCACTTTATCTTTTAAACTAACCGCCGTTTTTCCTGTTAATAACCATAAAAATGCTCGTCCCCCATCTCGAACAGTTTTAGATAATGGTTCTGGTTTTCCTTCCGACTCCACAACCATTGGTTTCAGAATAATTCCTCGACTGCCAAATACAATTTCCCCAACAATTCTCGCCCGGCGCATATGGTTTTTTGAGGTGACTAAATAAACGCTTTCAACTCCCGCCATCTGTAATCGATCTACCGATGTCGTAAAATTGGTAACAGTATCCTGTGCTGTATAGTCAAGGTGAACGCGATCGCTTTCTATTCCAGCTTTATCAAACACGCCTCGCACGTATCCTTCTGGACTTCCCGAAGATACCCAAATTTCTAATTGGGGATTGTCTTTTGCTAATTCTGCGGCTTCCCACTCTCGTTTTTCTAGTCCTCCTAACACAAAAACATCATTGGGTTGTACCAAGATACTTTGTAATTCTTTATAAGCAAAAAAAAGCGCAACGATTAAGGCAGGAACTAACCAAAAAAACGAGCGCCGTTTACTCTGTTGACAAGAAGTTGTACTGGGGAAAAACTGACGAGATGTGAGCTTTAAAACCATTATCAGTTATCAGTTATCAGTGACTAATATTGATAAAAACAAGATTGATAAAAACGGGACTGGCCGGATTTGAACCGGCGACCTAGCGCTTCAGATTGGTGTGAGTTTCCTCACTCTCTGGACTATTCCTTCATCTTAGGTATTTTTTCATACCCTTAGATGGTAGCCGTTGTGTTGTAGGAGGTTTCAATTTTGTAGAGCATACTGGGGTGAATATAAGGCAGAAGTAGGGCAAAAAATTGTTTTCCAGCTTTTGTTCCCAAGCGCAAACGATAAAAATTTCTCGTTTTACTTAATCCCCAGTGAATATCCCAAACTTCCGCAAAATAAGCTGTAATTATTTCACTTTCAATTTGAGATGTACGGGTATTCAGGAAAATTTCTAAAGCAGAAATGCGATCGCCTCTTCTTTTGAAAGATTTTGAGCCTTTATCCATGAACCAGATTGCTATTCCTTGAAGAGTCAAAAAATCAAGAAATTTGCGTGAAATTTTTTGACTTTGATTTTCTTCTCGGTACAACCGCTTGATTAATATCCTCGTTAAAGGAATTAATTTTGGTTCAATGCGGATCGCGATTTTTCCTGTTTTTAATATCTTGCGATCGCAAGACACAGGTTTCCGCGTAATGCCTTCGAGGAGATTTTTCTTAAACAGAAGATATTCCTCTTGGGGGAGAGAATGTTGAATGAAAAAATTATCGCCATTTTTTCTTCCCCATCCCAACAGCATTCCCGCTAAAATCCCCCGTTGCTCTTTTTTTGATGAGACATTAAAGTCCATCTAGTTTAACTCTCTACAACCAGTCTCTGCACCTTCCGAAGAAATGAAGAATTTCCCCGACTTGGTTCAAGATTACCCTATTCCTTAACGAACTTAGGCTTCCTTGAGTTTGACTACATTCACACCTGAAGTTTCCATCAGGGTGCCCGAAGTTCAGGAGGCGCTTGCTCTATCCTACTGAGCCACAGCCCCTTATCAGCGCGATCGCAACCCAAGGGAAGCAACCGTTTCTCTCAACGTCAAATTCATTGAGAGAATTAGTGCATATTCTAGCAGGACTTTTGGATTTTCTGTTAGAAATTCCTCGGAAAATCGACGAAACCCTTGCCTTATGCTATGTTAAGGAAACAATAACCACCGCAAATCGACCATGTATGGAGCTAAAAAGACGCAACCCGATTCGGAGAATGAAGTTTGGAAATACCATCTCGATCGCTTTACTGACGAATATCAACATCAATTAGCTGCTTTGAGTTGGGGACTGCATTTACAAAACCCCGAAAGCCAGGAAACCTTGGGTTTAGATTTACAACCCAGCCCGCATTTTGTCTTTTGTTCCCGCGAAGCATTAGAAATCCTCAATCGCAATACAGACAACCAACTGCAAGAGGCGATCGGCTTGATTGATGCCCATAAACCCGAAACAGAGGTGCTGATTATCGCCATTGGTGCGGGTCAAATTAAACTTCTCTATTTTGAACCCGATGTCCCCCCTCCAACCTGTTTTGAGCGATCGCAGGAGACAACAGAGGCTCTCATCCAACAACTCGAGACTTGCCTAAAAACTATAATGGAAAAAACAGGCTCTCGCTGAAAAAAAATTGTAGGAAATTTATGGGGAATGCGATCGAGATCGCGACTCAAAGCGATCGAACTCTCAGACAAACCCAGACTCTCTTGTTATTCTCCCTAAATCAGACTCGGTATAAATTCGGATAGCCTCGGTTTTGTCGATATAATTAAACCAAAACAAACCTAAAATTTACCAAAAACTTTAAGGGTAGAGATTGACACTCGATACGGGTCGCAAATTTTCCCAAATTATTCCTGACTTGACCTTACTTATCATGCAACTTGTAATTAACTCAACTTGCTAGTTATTGATTCGATCCCCCCCAGCCCCCCTTGATAAGGGGGGAGAATCCGGAAGTCCCCATCGTTGAAAAAGCGAAGCATCCTCTGGCTTTCCCCCTTTTTAAGGGGGACGGGAGGGGGATTTAAGGGGGATTTAGGGGGATCGAAATAATTAGAGTATCTTAGCCCATCTCAATCGGGCGATCGCTCATCCCCAGCCAATTCAAGGCAATTCAAGTTAATTCACTCCATTATTTGACCGTTTAACCGCCCATCAACATTACCTATGGCCAACCAATCCAATCGATTCACAATTAACTTTTGGGGAGTTCGCGGAAGTATTCCCTGTCCAGGTGTAGAAACTGTCCGTTATGGTGGCAATACCCCTTGTATTGAAATGATCGTTGGCAGCGAACGCTTGATCTTTGATGGCGGTACGGGATTGCGGGTTTTGGGTCAGACTTTACTCGGGCAAATGCCCATCAAGGCACATATCTTTTTTACCCATTCTCATTGGGATCACATTCAAGGATTTCCTTTTTTTACTCCTGCTTTTATTAAAGGTAATCACTTTAATATTTATGGTGCAATCGCACCCAATGGTTCGACCATTAAGCAGCGCCATCACGACCAAATGCTACATCCTAATTTTCCTGTTCCTTTACAAATTATGCAGGCAGAATTGCAATTCTACGATTTGGATATTGGCGCAAAATTACCGATTGGGGAAGTAATGGTTGAAAATGCTAAACTCAATCATCCAGGGGAGGCGATCGGATATCGCGTCAGTTGGCGAGGATTAACGGTCGCTTATGTCACCGATACGGAACATTTCCCCGATCGCCTTGATGAAAATGTACTTCACTTAGCCGAGAACGCTGATGTTCTCATTATTGATGCAACCTATACAGATGAAGAATACTACGATAAAAAGATGAGTAAAGTCGGTTGGGGTCACTCAACTTGGCAAGAAGCCGTTAAAATTGCTCGTACTGCCAAGGTTAAGAAATTAGTCATATTTCACCACGATCCCCTACACAATGACGATTTTTTAGATACGGTGAGTAAAGAGGTTGCAGCCGCTTATCCAGGATCGATTTTGGCGCGAGAAGGTGAGTCAATTGAATTAGTTCCCTTGGCAAAAAACCTACAGATGATTAGTTAATATTCATTTTAGTTTATCCCGAACTCAGGTTATTTTCCGAGGTTATTTTCCGTCCGATCGCCACCAAATTTTAATCGTGCGATCGGCGCTACAACTGACTAGATTATGTCCTCCTGGACTTAAAACAACCGACATAATGCGATCGCCATGTTCGCTTAGAGTACAAATTTCCTCCCCTGTCGCAATTTGCCACAGTTTAATTTTCCCATCTCCATCGCCACTTAACAATATTTTCCCATCCCGACTGAAGGAAACAGCACTGACAAACTCGCCATGGCCGGCAAAAGTTTGCAAAACTCGTCCCTTTCTTAAGTCCCACAACCGCGCAATCCCATCACTTCCACCACTGGCAAAAGTTTCACCATCGGGACTAAATGCCACCGTTAAGATTTTATACGTTTCTCGCAGCGATCGCACCAATTGACCGCTACCAAATTGGCGAATTTTGATGGCTTTTTCTAAACTTCCCGTCACCAAAATTTTACCATCGGGACTAATGGCTAGAGAAGTAATGGCATTAGAATAACCGGAAATTTGTCGCAATTCCTTGCCTGAATTTAACTTCCACAAGCGTACCGTGCGATCGGCGCTACCACTAGCCAAACGCTTGCGATCGGGGTGAAAAGCTACCGTTAAAACCGTATCGGAATGACCGCCAAACCATCCTCCTAATGTACGAATTAGCTGTCCGGTGTGGGCATTCCAGAGTTTAATCGTCCGATCTTTCCCTCCACTTGCAACCATGCGACTATCGGGAGAAATTGCGACGCAATAAACCGGTTCCCCATGTTGCAAAACTCGTAATTGCTGTCCTGTACTGAGTTGCCAAATCCTAACGGTACCATCATAACTACTACTGGCGAACATTTTGCCTTGAGGATCTAGGGCGATCGCGCTAACAATATTAGTATGATTTTTCAAAGTTCCCGCACAATTCCAAGGAGTCTTCGTATTTTGCTCAAAAGGATGGCGATCGGGGGTTGAATAGGTTGAAGCCTGTCCCCACTCGCGTTTTAATTCCCCTACTCGAAGCAGATCCGCATTGGCTTTGCGATCTTTTCCCAATATTGAGTAGACAAAACCGCGATATTTATAAGCATCAACATAATCGGGTTGAAAAGAAATCGCTTGGGAAAAATGTTCTAATGCTTCTGTATAGCGTTCTTGTTTGGCTTTTTTGACTCCTCGATTGTAATGATATTCTGCTTCTCTTGTTGTTCGATCGCGATCGCGCTGTTCTATTTGGGGAACTTGGGGTGAATGAGCCTTAAGATATTCATAAGCCTCATTAATTTGTTTAATTTTTTCTTCAGCTTGTTGATGGCGTTGCGGTTGGTCGGGAAAGCGATCGGGATGCCATTCCTTCACCAATTTCCGATAAGCCTGTTTCACTTCTTCTGAAGACGCACCGGGTTTGATTTCTAATATTTCATAATATTGATTCATGGGAATTTCGGTGCGTTATGTGCTTCGCTAAAGCCCCCTTTATTGACATTAATCTACATTACTCGAGCCAAGAACGTGCGAGGTTGAAACTAACAATGGTTTTAGCATCAACAGATGCAGTTTCGGTTAAAATCGTTTTTTCTAATTCTTGAGGGGTCATTAACACGACTTCTATATCTTCATCTTCGTCTTGAGTGGGAGGATTGTCCAACTTTTCCAAATCTCGCGCTAAAAAGGCGTAAATATACTCATCAGAATAGCCAGGCGCAAGGGGAAATTTACCCAGAGAATTCCATGTTTTGGCGCGATACCCAGTTTCTTCTTCAATCTCCCGTTTAATGGTTTCTGCGGGGTCTTCATGGGGTTCAACGGTTCCAGCAGGAAATTCCAATAAACGTCCGCAGATGGCAAAGCGATATTGTCGCACTAAGACCAGTTTACCCTCGGAGGTGACGGGAACGGCGAGGGAACCCCCAGGGTGGCGAATGCACTCCCAGTCTCCTTCTACATCGTTGGGGAGGCGCAGTCGGTTGACTTCAAAGTTAAATTTGCGTCCTTGGTAGGCGAGGCGCTGTTTCAGGAGTTGAGGGGGTTCTTGACCGGGTAGCATGGGGGTTGTTAATAGAGTTACACCGGAACAGTCTACCTTTTGTCGGAGGTCTTTGACTGTTTTTCCTGTCAGGGGATCGACCCAGTGGGGTGCTATTTCGGCGAGGGGGACGAGGACAAAAGCGCGTTCTCTCAAGTGAGGATGGGGAATAGTTAAAGGAGAGGTTTGCAGGATACGATCGCCATAAAAAAGAATATCAAGATCTAGCGATCGCGGACCCCATTTTTCTCGTCGCTTTCGTCCCCAGCGTTGTTCAATTTTTAAGAGAATCCCTAAAAGTTCTGGGGGAGTCCATTCAACTTTGAGAATAGCACAGCCGTTGAGATAATCTGGTTGTGGCGGTCCGATGGGTTGGGTGCGATACCATTGGGAATGTTTCTCTAGGCTAATTTTAGGGGTTTGGGAAAGTAGGGCGATCGCGGTGTTTAAGATTTGTTTAGAATTACCGATATTGCTACCAAGGGCGATCGCGCAAAGATGGGAAGAACGAGAAACAGACATTCGTGACAATAAAGAGTAGAAGTGATTTAGAGCGATCGAAACTAGATAATATTCTCCCACATTGTGCATTCCTAGGGTTTAATTCTGCACTGAAACTGCTCCTCCCCGGCGCGGATCTCCTGCTCCTTCTAAGGTGCCATTGGCTGTTTTTCTCACCCCATGAACTCCCCCAAAAAACATATTTTTTTCCCGCCAATTCTGAATACTTGTACCTAGAGGAAGATCGAGATTTTTTAACATTTCTTCTCCATAGGGAGGTTCAATACTAAAAAGACCATTCTCCCAATGAATTCTCGGATTATTAATTGCTTCTTCAATGGAGAAATTAAAATCAATTAAATTAGAAATAACTTGTAAAATTGCCGTGCGAATGCGATTCGATCCTCCCGATCCTAGCACGATTTCTGGTTTATTATTTTGGAGAACGAGGGTTGGAGCCATCATCGAAGAAATGCGGCGATCGCACTGCCATTGATGAAACCCCGAAGGATTCAAATCTGCTTCTCCTAACATATTATTCATCATTACTCCCGTTCCCGGAATAACATAAGAAGAACCTTCCCCGTTTGATGTCGTCACCGTTGCTGCATTACCGTCTTCATCCATGACGCTAATATGAGTCGTACTGCCCCATTTATTGACAATACCTTGTAATTTTTGGCAATATTGACTAACACGATCTGCTGAAAGAAACTCATCGGCAATATTCTCTTGATAAATTCTCGCATCGTAGCCATCTTTTCTGGCTTCATTGGTTAAACACATAATCCGAGAGAGAATTTGAAGATGGCGATCGCTGCCAAATTCAAGGGCTTGAAAATCTACTGTTTCTAATAGTTCTAAAGCAAAGGCAATTAATGCTCCCCCAGAACTCGGAGGCGGATTAGTTAACATTTTTCGCCCGCGATAATCTATTGCTAAAGGCTGCCGATAAATAACCCGGTATTCTGCTAAATCCTCTAAAGTTAAATAGCCGCCTTTCTCGCGAGAATCTTGTACGAGTTGGCGGGCAATTTCCCCTTGATAAAATAAATCTTGTCCTTCCTCAACTAAAGCAGTTAAAGTAGCGGCAAAATCCGAACAATATAAAATATCTCCGCACTGAAGTAGGCGATCGCCAGGGGCAAAGATTTTTCGAGATTCTGGCAGCACTTGTAAAATAGGAGCCAAGAGTTCGCTAATACAAAAGCCTTGAAAAGGAGTCACGACAACGCCATTTTTAGCTAAGGCGATCGCCGGTTCAGCAATAACCTTAAAAGGCAATCTTCCTAGCTGTTGATGCACCGCAAACACCCCCGCAATATTCCCAGGCACCGCCATCGACCCCAAACCAATATGAAAGGCTTGTACCGCATCGCCAAAATTAACATCAACTTCATAAAAATCGACTTCCTCCAACGGTCTTTTTTGTCGAGGAGTTTGGCTAAAAAAATCAAATAAAATATTGCGACTATCTTGAGTATGTGCTAAGAGAAATCCTCCACCTCCCGCAGAAGTTAGGGTCGGTTCCACGACAAAAGAAGCTAAAATTGCAGCAACAGTTGCATCAAACGCATTACCCCCCGCGAGAAATATTTCGTTTCCCGCTTCGGCGGTTTTGGGGTGTCCCGCCGCAATAATTCCACGAGTTTTCAGTTTTGCGATCGTCATGGGGAATAATTAATCTAGAATAAGAGATCTGCGTTTCCCTAGAGTAGTCGAGGTCGTCGCCGAGCGGTTAAAACGAAACGGGAGCATTTGAGACAATATGAGTAAGGAACGCTACCAAGCCTATCGCGATTTAGTTTACACATTACTAAAGAATGCTCGAGCAGGAGAAGATGATGTTCTCGCCGCTCACAAAAACCTGATCGATCCAGGCTTAGTAGAAACTCTCTCGCAAATTGCCGCAGAACTAATTGCGTCAGGAGACTTTAGTGAAGCACAACAGTTGCAAAAGTTAGCAACTCGTATTAATGCAGACCTCGTGAAACTTCCCCCTTCCGAAAAACCCGTTATTCCCCTGCAAGCCAAGCAAGAAGCCGATCGCCTGTTGCAACAGGGCATTGAACGCTATCAAAATAGCCAGTTTAAATCCGCTTTGCATTCTTGGCAACAGTCCCTAGGAATCTATCAAGAAATTGGCGATATGGCGGGAGAAGCCGATGCTTTGAGCAATTTAGGCATTGCCCTACAATCATTGGGACAATATCAAAAAGCGATCGAACGTTACCAACAATCTTTAGTCTTAAAGCGAGAAAGTGGTGAATGGCTGCATATTGCCACGGCTAAACGGGTTCGGGAAGCCAGCCAAATCGAACATCACGTACAAGGGGAATATCACCTCGCGGTGAAACTGGCGATCGAGCATTTTGATAAGCATTTGACCCTTTCAAGTTCCATCGGCGATCGCCTCGGGGAAACTCACTCTCTCTCCAATTTGGGTCAAGCCTATGGGTCACTCGGCCAGCATCGCAGGGCGATCGAATATCATCAAAAGGCTTTAGCGATCGCCGAAACCATTCGCGATCCTGCGGGGATCTGCCAATGCTTACTGCACTCGGGTTTGTCTTATGAAGCATTAGGGGCGTATTCTGAAGCCATTAAGTATTATCAGCGCTATTTAGCCCTAGTTGACCCCGTTGCAGAGTCAAAACACTTTCTTTCTGTTTTAAGTGGTCTGGGAAACTCTTTTTATTGCTTGGAGGACTACGATCGCGCCCTAGATTATTACCAAAAATATTTAGCCGCAGCCCAAACCCAAAACCATAAAGAGGGAATATCTGCGGCTTGGAGTGGTTTGGGCAATACGTACTATTGTCTGAAAAACTACCAAGATGCCCTCGTTGCTTATGAAAAGGCTTTAACCTTCAAACACGATAGCGGCGATCGCTTCGGCGAGGCGATCGTTCTCGGTAACTTAAGTAAAGTTCTCGCGGCGATCGGCAATCATCAGAAGGCACAAAACTATCAACATCAGTCTTTAACCCTCAAACGCAATTTGGAAATACAGGGAGAATAAGACAATCCATTTTTCCCAAAGACAAATTCCCTCTTGGGATTCTACAATTAAGAAAAGAGCGATACTTTAAGCAAGCATCATGGCGTTAGATTTACGCAAATTCTTTCAAGCAACCAATCCCAGTAAAACCTTGACCGTAGAAGACGAACAGGATCGCCTCTACTATATCGATTTTTCCTCAGTCCGGGGGGGTCAAATTATCGAAGAAATTCGCGATAATATTGCCTTCTTTTCACCAGAAGAACCCACCTGTCAGTTATTCACCGGACATATTGGCTGCGGTAAATCAACAGAATTGCGACGCTTGGAAGCCGAACTCAAACAACAAGGCTTTCATGTGGTTTACTTTGAGTCCTCAGAAGATTTAGAGATGGGAGATGTGGATGTCGGCGATATTTTGCTGGCGATCGCCCGTCGCGTCAGTGAAAGTTTGGCCAGTTTGCACGTCCCCCTCGAGGAACCCAAGGGGCTGAAAAATTTGCTCCAAGGGGCGGCGAAATTATTACAAACTGAAATTGAACTATCTGGAGAAGCCTCACTCCCTGGAATTGGCACCATCAAGGGTAGTACGGAAGGAGATTTTTCCGCCGAGGTGGGGTTAGGTTTCGGCCAAGTTAATGCCAGCAAGGAAGGGGTTTCTTTTGTTGCCCCCGGTATTGGTAAAATTACCGCTAAAGCCAAAAATAGCCCCGAACTCCGCAGTAAGTTGCGGGAATATCTCGGACCGCGCACGGCTTCTTTAATCGAGATTATTAATCAAGAACTCCTCGAACCCGCCAAGATTCAACTGAACAAGCTCGATAAAGCCGGTTTGGTCGTGATTGTCGATAATCTCGATCGCGTCGAAAACCGTCCCACAACTTGGGGTCGTCCTCAACACGAATATCTCTTCGTCGATCGCGGCGAACAACTCAATCAACTCAATTGTCATGCGATCTATACAATGCCCTTAGCGTTGATGTTCTCCAATGATCTCAATCGCCTCACCAGTCGTTTTGCCACGGATCCTCACGTTTTACCGATGGTTCCCGTGCGATTTAGTGATGGAAGTGAGTGTACGGAAGGGATGGCACTCTTAAGACAGATGATTCTCGCCCGCGCCTTTCCTCGGCAATCCCCCGAGGAACGCCTCGATCGCATCTCAGAAATTTTTGATACTTCCGCAACTCTCGATCGCCTTTGTCAAATTAGTGGCGGTCACGTGCGCGGACTTTTACGAACCCTTAATGACTGCATTAAAAAACAGCGTCAATTTCCGATTACAAAAGAAACTCTCGAATTAGCGATCAAAAAACAATGCGATCGCATGAGCAAGGCGATCGACGATGAAGAATGGGAACTTTTGCGACAAGTTCGGGATAACAAACGAGTCAGTGGCGATGCAAATTATGATGTTTTAGTTCGCAGTATGTTTGTTTACGAATACCGCGATGAGGAAGAATCTTGGTTTGAAGTTAATCCTCTTTTAGTTGAGTCTAAATATTTTGAGTAAGGGAGCAAAATTGATGAACGATGATAATACAACAGAAAACGCTCTTGCAGAACTAATATGGGCATTAGAAGCCCAAGTGGATGCCCATGAATTTAACATTATTGTGGTTCGTTGCAATTCTGCAACATTACGAAAGCGCTTAGAACAACGCTTGCGATCGCAGTCTAAATTAGATATTACTGAGATCGAACTCAAACCCAAAACAACAGCACTCTATGGCATTCTCCACACCCAATTCTCTCAAAATCAGCCCCAGGTTCTCATGGTTTCGGGTTTTGAAAATATTACAAATTTAGAGTCTGTTTTGGCAGGAGTCAATCAAATTAGAGAAGAATTGCGGAAAAACTTTCCTATTCCGGTGGTTTGGTGGGTCAACGATCGTGTTATTTCTAAGATTAGGCGGGTTGCTCCGGATTTGGAAAGCTGGATTACAACCGTTGAATTTGAGTTAAGTGAAAATGATTTAATTGATTTAATTGAAAGTTTATCTGATGATGTTTTTTCGCGTTTTTTGCAGCGAGGAGCCGTTCGTGCTTTAGATTATGTGAATAGTGATTTAGGATTATCAATATCGCGCCAACAAGAAATTTTAGCCATTCAAGAAGAAATCAGCGATCGCGGCATTACTCTAGATTCTTATTTAGCAGGAAGTTTAGAGTTTATTCTCACTTTGAGCAGTCCCGTCTCTTTATCCGATTCTCTTTTACAATACGAGAAAAGTTTTCAACTGTTACAAAGTTGTAATGAATCCTGGGAGGAAAAATCTGTTATTTCTGTACCGATAGAAGCAGAAAATGGAACCGATCGCAACCCAGAGAATGAATGGTTAGAATTGACCCAAAATAGACGCTTTCCCAGGAGAAAAAAGAGCGCGATCGTCAAAACAATATTTTCCCAACTACACCACTCGAAAATTAAAGAACGTCATGGCTGTTTAGCTTATTGTTTGGGAGTATGGTGGCGAAATTATGGCATTCAAACCCCGGTTTACTGTCAACCTGCTTTTGAGATTGCTCGGGATTATTTTACCACTGCAATTAACATCTTTGAAAACGCCAATCGGATCGATCTGGTTGCTAAATTTATTAATGCTTTAGGTGATATTTTAGAGCGCTTGCAAGAATGGGAAGAATTAGAAAAAATTGGCAGAAAATCTCTGAAACTCCATCAAATTTACCCGAATTATTTTCGTTTAGCACGAGCCTACGGACTACTGGGAGGTTCAGCTTTAGGACAAAATAATTATGAAGATGCGATCGAATTTGCCAGCAAAGCTATCTCGATTTCAACCCAAACTCCTCCCGATTCTCTCATTCCTCAAGATAAAATCCCTAACTTAGAATGGGTACGTTCTTACAATCAAGCTGGTTACTTATTGATTTTAGCAAAAGCGAAAAAAGAATCGGGACTGATTCGTGAAGCCATCGATCATTTGGAAACTGCAAAAACCAAAACAAGTTTTCTCTACGAACCGCAAATTTATATTAATATTTTACAAGAATTGTATACTGTTTATTGCCGTCGTCACGAATATTTAAAGGCATATCGCTGTAAAGCAGAAAAACATTCAGTCCAACAACAATATGGATTGAGATCCTTCATTGGTGCAGGTAGTTTGCATCCTAGCCAACAACTCAGTAATGATTTTGCAAACATCATGAGTAACGGAAAAATTGCTCGTGAAATTGTCGCGTCAGGACGAGATAAAGATATTATCAACTTAATCGAACGCATGAGCCGTTCTGATTGTAAACTGACTGTTATTTACGGACAATCAGGGGTAGGAAAAAGTTCAATTATTCAAGCGGGTTTAATTCCAGAACTCAAACAAAAATCTATTGGTACGCGAGATGTTTTAATCGTATTGCGTCGCGTCTATGCAGATTGGAGCGAAGATTTGATAGAATCTCTCAGTCAAGAAATAAAAAACTATAATTACGATCGCCGCGATTTGTTGGTTGGTAATAAAATAGCCGAACAAGATTTACCAGAAGGTTCACAAATAGAAATTGCCAGAATTATCAATCAACTCAATCGAAACTCTGAGAATAATTTTTTAACAATTTTGGCTTTCGATCAATTTGAGGAATTCTTTTTCACTCATCAAAAACCAAAACAACGACAGCTTTTCTATGAATTCATCGCTAATTGCTTGGATGTTCCTTATACGAAGATAATTTTTTCTCTCAGAGAAGATTACCTTTTTCATTTATTAGAATTTACTCGTTACAAATCAGTCAATACAATTAATAATAATATTTTAGACAAAAATATTCTCTATTATTTGGGGAATTTTACCCCCAATGAAGCGCGATCGACGATCGCCAAATTAACCCAAGAAACTCACCTCTTTCTCGAATCATCCCTGATTAGCGAATTAGTCGAAGATTTGTCTAGCGAACAAGGAGAAGTTCGTCCCATCGAACTACAAGTTGTGGGAGAACAACTGCAAGCGGAAAAAATCACAACCTTGATTCAATATCGCGATCGCGGTCCCAAAGAAAACTTGGTACAGCGTTACCTAGAAGAAACCATTAAAGATTGTGGTAGCGAACATCAAAAAATCGCCCAACTGATCCTTTACTTGTTAACCGATGAGAATAATACCCGTCCCCTAAAAACCCGCAAAGAAATTAAGCAAGAACTTTACTCTTTACTCCCGCAGGAAAAAGAACAGATCGAGAAACTTGATTTAGTGCTGCAAATTTTTAGCGAGTCTGGATTAGTATTTATCTTGCCAGAAATATCAGGAATTCGCTATTATCAACTGGTTCACGACTATCTCGTTAGTTTTATCCGCAAACAACACGGAGAAAAATTACGCGATCGATTAAAAGAAGCAGAAGAAAAAAATCAAAGAAGTGAGGCTCGCTTTAGTCGTCTTTTAGGTTTCATAACATTAGGAGCAGCAGCAGCAGCAGTAATGTTAGGCATTCTCAGTCTTTCCCTCCAACACACGATCAACCGTCAGAAACAAGAAGAAGTTAATGCAGCCATTAATGAAGTTCGAGCCTTAACCAGTTCTTCCGAAGCCCTTTTCGCCTCCGATCGCATCTTTGAAGCCCTCTTGGAAAGTTTGCGAAGTGGGACAAAATATCGTTACCTCGTCCAACATCCTGATTATTCTTTATCTCCCGATCTTGATGCTCACCTCCGCACGGCAATTTTAACGGCATTGCAACAAGGGACATTTTGGGTGCGAGAATTCAACCATTTGCAAGGTCATCAAGGCGATGTTTTGCAAGTTCGCTTTAGTCCAGATGGTCAGTATTTAGCCTCTGGGAGTACCGATCGCACGGTTAAGATTTGGGATCGAAAGGGACATCTCATCGACACTCTCAAGGCACATCAAGGCAGAATCCGCAGTCTTGATTTTTCTCCCACTGCTCCTCTTTTAGTGACGGCTGGAAGCGATGGCGCGATCGCACTTTGGCAACAGCAAGGTTCTTCTTTTTCTCTGGGCAAAATCTTGAATTTATCTGGAGAATTCGCCAATACCCTCCAATTCGCCCCTGACGGACAAACCTTTGCTACGGGAGGAAATACTGGAAAAATTAGCATTCGCACCCCAGAAGGAGAATTAGTGCGAGAGTGGCAAGCCCACAAAACATTTACTGGAGAAGTGAGATTCAGTCCAGAAGGGGAATTGCTCATTTCCGGCGATGCAGAAGGAGAAATAGCAATTTGGCGCTCGGACGGTACTTTAGTGAAGCGTTTTCGCGGTCATCCCCTTCGCATACAAGGTCTTGCCTTTAGCCCCGACGGGCAAAGATTTGCCACAGCCAGTGGAGATAAGACCATTAAAATTTGGCAGCGAGATGGGACGCTTTTACAAACGATTCCCCTCGAACAAGCGAGTTTTGGGCTGAGTTTTAGTCCCGATGGCCAAAGCCTCGCTGCGGCAAGTTGGGACACCACCTTGAAAATCTGGGATTTGCAGGGTCATTTAAAAACAGAATTCGTGGGACATTATGCCCGTGCTAACAGCGTTGCCTTCAGTCCAGACGGACAAACATTAGCCTCGGGAGGCAGCGATCGCTCCGTTAGACTGTGGAAATTGCAACGAGAATTGTTACAGGTTATAGAATCACATCAAAGTCAGGTGAATTCTCTCGTGTTTTCCCCAGATGGTGCATTTTTAGCCTCGGGAGGGGCAGATGGTCAAGTTAAACTCTGGCAACCCGATGGCACCTTTGCCGGGAGCTTACAGCCTCAAAATACAGCAATTACCATCGTCCGCTTTAGTGCCGACAGTCGCATTCTCGCGGCGGGAGGTGGAGATGGTAAGGTTTATTTTTGGGATAAGAGCCAGGCTGGTACATTTAACGGCGCTCCCACTCAAACGATTCAAGTTCACGAAGAACCCCTTAGCCATATTGCTTTCAGTCCGAACGGTCAATTTTTTGCCACGAGCGGGGATGAAGTAAAATTATGGCGGGTCGATGGAACGCTGCTGCGAACCCTAACTGTTCATGGCACTCCCATTGCAGCAATTCGCTTTAGTGATGATGGGTTGCTCTTAATTTCCACCAGTTGGGATACTTCGAGCATTTTCTGGCAAGTCGATCGCGATCGCTTAATCTTTAAGCAAGCACTTCAGGGCGATCGTGAAGTTAGTCCAGACAGCGAAATTGCAGCTACTGCCAGCCCAGATAATACGATTAAACTCTGGACAAGGGAGGGAGAATTATTGCGAACTTTAGCAGGACAAACCCATCATCGGGTTTCCCCAGGCGATCGCGAAAAGATAAGGCATTTACCGACTTCCGGCCATATTGATGCCATTCATGCCATTCGTTTTAGTCCCGATGGTCAAATTCTCGCTTCTGGAAGTTACGAGCGCTCGGCCAAATCATGGCAACCTGATGATACATTGCTGGTGACGTTGCAAGGTCGTCATGCTCGTATTAACAGTTTGGATTTTCATCCCGACGGATCTCTTCTCGCGACTGCCGATCGAGACGGTAACATTGTTCTTTGGCAGTTAGATAAGGTGGGAGATTTGAACGTACTTTTACAACGAGGTTGCCAATGGATGCAATACTATCTCACAACGAATATCGATCTCTCCCCTAGCGATCGCAAAATGTGCAAGGGCATGATAGGAAATTCAGTCGGGAATAAGGAATGAGAATAATGATGAAGCGTGAATTACAGATCGATCGCCTTGCTATTCGCGTTTATGACAATGCGGAGGAGATGAGTACAGATGCGGCAAAATTGGCCGGGGATTATTTGCGATCGCGCATTTCTCGTCAGAGGAGGGCAAGAATAATTTGGGCGACAGGAAGTTCGCAAATTCGCTTTTTGGAGGGTTTAATGACTCTACAAGATATTGAATGGGACAAAGTGACCAGTTTTCATCTCGATGAGTATTTGGGCATTAGCAGGGAACATCCCGCCAGTTTTCGCCGCTATTTACGCGATCGCCTGGCTCGAAAAGTCTCTTTTGCTCACTTTCATTATCTTGAGGGGGATAGCGAACAGCCTGTGGCAGAGTGCGATCGTTATACTCGACTCTTGCAAGCAGGGGCGATCGATCTCTGTTGTTTGGGGGTGGGAGAAAACGGACACCTGGCCTTTAACGATCCGGGGGTGGCTGAGTTTAACGATCCCTATTGGGTGAAATTAGTCAAATTAGATGCCAAAAATCGTCAGCAACAATGCGATCGCGGTTATTTTCCAGCTCTAGATAAGGTTCCCGCTTATGCTTTTACCCTCACTCTCCCGGCCATTTCTGCTGCTCAAAAACTCTTCTGTCTCGTCCCTGGCCAGCAAAAGGCAGTCATTGTCAAGCAAATGCTTGAAGGGGCGATCGATAGCAACTGTCCGGCTTCTTGGTTGCGCGATCGTGCCAATGCCATCTTATTTTTAGATCGCGAGTCTGCTAGTTTACTCTGATTTTCATCAAAAACCCGTATTTACCATAATCTAAGATTTGGCATAATACGGGCTTCCCGCTACAAATAAGTCAGTACGAAGAACGAAATTCTCTTCTAGAATTTTGGAATGTAAGGTTTTAGGATAATTTCAAAACCTATTCTTCTCAATCTAGTAAATTTCTTCTTCTTGGTGAGTCTGAATTTTGCAGTCTGAAGTCGGTTTAGCAACACAAGTCAAAACAAAGCCTTGTGCAATTTGATCGTCATCCAAGAAAGATTGTTCGGATTGATCGACAGTACCTTCCAAGAGCTTACCCGCACAAGTTGAACAAGCACCAGCCCGACAGGAGTAGGGAATATCGTAGCCTTGTTCTTCGGCTACATCAAGAATAATCTCATCCTCGGGAACAGTGATAGTGTGGTCGCCATCTGGTGTTGCTAAAATAACTGTATAATCTGCCATGAGTCGAACTCCTCTAAAGTTTGGATAGCAGCCTGTTGGCTTATGAATGTTTTATTTCATTTTCGATACTAAGGGAAAAGGTTCATTGGTGTAGGCTGCATTAGAAATGAGAGTACGAATGAAATTTATCATAAAGAATACTTATTTTGAATTTGTCGAGAGTATTTCTGAAAAATAAAGAGGGGAGAATTTCGGTAAGCCAGAATACATCTGAGTTTTTCTACCTTTGGATAGAAGCCGATCGCGGATAATATCCCCTTGTTTTATCAATAGGCTTTTCTTATCTTTAAGAACAGTTACAATAGATAAAGAAAAAGTTGAACAATATTAAATATTATGAGTTATTTACCCAAACCCATTAAGGTAGCCCTTGTCGGTACGGGTTATGTCGCCAAGCAAAGAGTTGCAGCCTTGGCAGAAGAAAGCGATCGCGCCAAATTGGTGGCGATCGCCGGGCGCGATCGCACAAGTTTGCAGGCTTTATGCGCTATTTCTGGAGCCAGAGGAACTGAGTCTTGGCCAGAACTCCTACAAGCCCCGGATATTGATTTAATTATTATTGCTACCATTAACAGCGAACATGGCGCGATCGCCAAAGCTGCCATCGAAGCAGATAAGCACGTTATTTGCGAATATCCCCTCTCTCTCGATCCTAAAGAAGCCCAAATTATTATCAATAAAGCGCGATCGCGTCGTAAATTTCTCCACATCGAACATATTGAGTTATTGGGAGGACTGCATCAAACTATGGGGCAATGGCTGCCTCAAATTGGTGAGGTGAACTATGCTCGCTATATTACTATCAAACCGAAGCATCCCACCCCCGAATCCTGGTCTTATCATCCCAATTTTTTTGGTTTTCCCTTCAGTGCCGCACTTTCGCGCATTCACCGCTTTACCGATCTCTTCGGTACAGTGCAATCCGTTAGCGGGCGATCGCGCTTTTGGCACTTGCCCGAGTCTAACCCCTATTACACAGCCTGTTTGTGTAAAGCGCAATTGTGTTTTACCAATGGATTAATCGCCGATGTTGTTTACGGCAAAGGCGATCGTTTTTGGCAATCAACTCGTACTTTTGAACTGCATGGTAGCCAAGGAACATTAATTTTCTCCACCGACAAAGGAGAACTAATTCGAGACAAAGAAACAACCCCCATTGAAATTGGCAGTCGTCGGGGATTATTCGCGAGAGATACAATTCTCGCCCTAGATAGCCTACTCAAAGATAAACCCCTTTATGTCTCGCCAACAGCCAGCCATTATGCTCTTGTGGTTGCCGATGCCATTCGCCAATCCACAACAACAGGACGAACAATCGAACTACAAGACGAAAATAACTCCCCGCTATCAACTATCAACTATCAACTATCAACTACTAACCGGAGTTAATAAAGCAACTTTGCGACTATCAAACAGTTTTGAGAGACTGTCGGTGATAATTTCTACCACTTCTGGATCGCAATTGTCGAGAAAATCCTCCCCGCTAATTTCATCTTGGAAAAATGCCTTAGATCGATCCAACAAGTCGCGAATTTTATCAAAGCCGATAATATTCACAATTAAGGTAGTCAGGGGAGAATTTTTAATGTCGTAAGGAGAATCGCTAAAACGTCCTTTAGAGAGCAAATCAAATACTTCCTGTTCTGTTTCCCCGGTGAGAGGGTAACGGTTGGGAACATCCGGCAGAAAATCCTCTAGCTTTTCGATAGGAAGTCCAAGGGGATTGAGTTCCCCCATAATGGTTGACAGAGGAATATTCCGGCCAAAGCGACGAGAAAGTGCTTCCAACAAAGCCATTGTAAATAATTTGCTGGCGAGATAAAGTCGAGCAATTTTAATATTGCGATCGGCGCGATCGAGTTTATTGTAAAACTCTTGATCGTTGGGTTCGCCTTTAAACTGTTGAAACACTAGATCGGGCTTGAGAAAGTTCATAAAACCCGCCATTTTCTGCAAAGCAACCCGATACTCATTCACCGTGTAAGAGCTAGGATTCTTAAGATTGTGATTGGTTTCTGGCAGCAAGCTCCAAGTATTATCAAGAAAGCGAGCAGAACTGGGATTTGCAAAACTTCCCACATCTCGATTAGCCATTCTCACGGCACGTTGTACCGACTCAATTAATTCAGTTTCACTTAACCCAATCTTGAGCCTTTCGTTCGTTTCTTGAATGCGGAGATAAAGATGTTCTCCTGCGTGCAGTCCATCCTTTTCCGGGCGAAAAGGAATAGTGGCTTCAATACAAGTAACAATTTGTAAAAGTAATTTTTCATCTAAAAGGGGACGCAAAACCAGAGCGCAAACTAAAGCACTCAAAAATTCATTTTGTCCAGCAAAAGGAGAGAGCTGCTGTCCGGGTTTAAACCCAAACGTTCCCATCACTAAATCGAATAATCTATCTGGAGGAAGATACTCCGCCTCGCGAATGTACAGATGTTCTTTGATCTCTTGAACAAAGGGTGAAATGTAAAAAGTTAAATTGAAATTAACACTTTGATCGACTTGGACGTAGACCAAATCATGAAATAAAGCCGCAAGGACTTCAATCGCATTAGCAGACCCCCCGACCTCAAAAATATGGTCTGGAGTGTGGAAATAACGCCACGGTCCGGTCATCGTTTGGACGATTAAGGCAGTAATTCGCTCGAGCTCTCGTTTGTCAACATCGACTTGTAGTTGACTCATAGCCCACTCGAGCTTCTCGAGGCATTGTTCTTTATCCCGTTCAAAGTTCATCCAGACTTGTTGCACCTTTACACTTGACTTAACGCTATTTTAGCTAGACCTGTGGAAAGACGATCGATTTTTCTTGGACTTTCCCAGGAGAAATTGCGAAACTTTTGAATTTTTCGGCAGAGTTTTCCCCCTTGAAGGAAATTTTAGCGATTTTTTCTCGCGATCGCACTCTTTCCCCAGAAAATTTTCCCGAAAATGAGGGCAAACATTACAAAATATTAAGAAATAACCGCGAAGGACGGCACAATGCCGGACAATAATTTCGGAAGGTTGCTGACTGGGGCGATGCTAGAGAGCATCTGAACTCCCCGGATGAACTCTTTGGATGAACTCCTTGGAGGGAAATGCGATCGAGCAAACGTATCCAGTCGGATTTTTTTTGTTGGAGGAATCCATAGATGAGTATCGTCACGAAATCCATCGTGAATGCCGACGCTGAGGCTCGTTACCTCAGCCCTGGCGAGTTAGATCGTATTAAGGCCTTTGTTACCAGTGGCGACAGCCGCCTGCGGATCGCTCAAGTTTTGACCGAATCTCGCGAGCGCATCGTTAAAGAAGCCGGCGATCGCTTATTTCAATCCCGTCCCGATATCGTTTCCCCTGGTGGTAATGCTTACGGCGACGAAATGACCGCGACCTGCTTGCGGGACATGGACTACTACCTGCGCTTGATCGTTTACGGTATTGTTGCCGGCGATATCACCCCCATCGAAGAGATCGGTTTAGTGGGCGTAGCAGAAATGTACAAGTCCTTGGGAACCGACATCGGCGCAGTTGCCAAAAGTGTTGGTTTGATGAAAAACGTTGCCAGTTCTTTATTGTCTGGTGAAGATGCTTCTGAAGCTGGTACTTACTTCGATTATGTTGTGAGTGCAATGGGATAGGCAAAGTAGTGCCACCCTTCTTCTCAAGCGTTAATTTCAATCCGCTTTTGCGGCTCGCAATCTATCAAGATTAGCTCAAATAAGGAAATCAAAAATGCAAGACGCAATTACTGCTGTTATCAATTCTGCCGACGTTCAAGGAAAATACCTTGATGCTTCTGCAATGGATAAGCTCAAGGGCTATTTCCAAAGCGGACAACTTCGAGTTCGTGCCGCCAGCGCTATCAGCGCCAATGCTGCCGGAATCGTCAGAGATGCCGTCGCTAAAGCCCTGTTATATTCCGACATCACCCGTCCTGGTGGGAATATGTACACCACTCGTCGTTATGCTGCTTGCATCCGCGACTTGGACTACTACTTACGCTATGCAACCTACGCAATGCTTGCTGGCGATCCCTCCATCTTGGATGAGCGGGTTCTCAATGGTTTAAAAGAAACCTATAATTCTTTAGGCGTTCCCGTTGGCGCAACCGTTCAAGCTATCCAAGCCATGAAAGAAGTCACGGCTGGCTTAGTCGGTGCTGACGCTGGAAAAGAAATGGGCGTTTATTTCGACTATATCTGTTCTGGCTTAAGCTAAACCCAAGAAGCAAATCAACGGCAAGTTGATTTGAATTCTGCAAAAGTAAGTTCGGGAAGTCAGGGAGCAAGTATTAGTGGGTCAAAGGCTTATTTTACTGGCTCGAAGTAGGTTTTAACCTCTATTATTGGCACTTTGACTCCCGAACTTTGTAATGTAGATAAAACTACTTACACTAAACGATCCAGCAAAAGCCAAGCGATCGCCAAAAGCAAAAACTTATATATCCGGCAAACCCAGGATTCCGCAACAAAGCATGATGCAAAGCATAATGTGTTCTTGTGGTAGGGTTAAAGGAAATCAACCCTTTTTTTTCAGCTTTTTGATAACGTTGCGTTTTTCAAGAGCATAAATACTAAGTTTAGGAGAGATAAATCCATGAGAATGTTTAAAGTTACGGCTTGCGTTCCCAGTCAGACCCGCACCCGCACTCAGCGCGAACTACAAAATACTTACTTTACCAAGCTCGTTCCTTTCGATAACTGGTTTCGCGAGCAACAGAGAATCATGAAAATGGGCGGTAAAATTGTTAAAGTTGAACTAGCAACGGGCAAACAAGGTGTGAATGCTGGGTTACTTTAATTAGAATCAATTAGAGTTAGAAATACTGGAATAGTTGGGGAGAGGTCGATCGCAGACCTCTCTTTTAGTTTTTGCTGATATTCTTCTGGTTTTGACAGAAAAAGAGAGCAAACAGATAACCAAGGAGAAACATTTGAATTCCTTTTGGAGGGAAAGTTTGGGCAAGGTAAGCGAAGATTTAGTCTCGATCGCGTCATGGCTAAACTTTCCAATACCTCAGAAACTGCCATTGCCATTACTTTTTTGGTCATGAATCTCGTCACCCTGCTTCGGCAGGTTTTTTGTCTTCTTTTTTGTCAATTTTTCTGGAATCGTATCTTTTTGACGAAACTCATTATCTTTCATTATAGAGGGAGAGATTATCGACAATATAAGATTATAGTTTCTCACATCTAAAATGCGATTGCACTCCCCTCAATTTTTTTCTAACTTTTTCAGCAAACCCTACTTACTTTTTTGTTGATTTTTAGCCAACTCATTAGTAATCTCTTTAATCGCATCAAAAGCATTCCGATTAGATGTACCTTCAATCGCTTTGACTGCCAAATCTTGAACCTGTTTCAAAGCTGCATCCAGTTGTTGCGATAACTTCTCAATGCGTCCATTTTGAGTTTCAATAGTCCGATCTAATGCTTCAATTTGCAACTGATAATTGCGACGTTCTCCTTCAATTTCCTTAGTGCGAAGATCGGCAGCAACTTTAGCATTATAATGACCGATGTGCTGTCCTTTTTCTTTTCCTTCTTGCTTATTTTTCTCTAATTCCTGCTCGTGAACTTCAACTTTATTTTTTGCTTCCAAACACTCTAATTCTCGCTGAGAAATTTCTTCCTCGCGTTCTTTTATTGCTTTCTCATGTTCTTTCTTTATCTCCTCCAACTCTTTATATAATTCCTTTTTACGCTGTTCGTATTCTTCATTACTCAAATTCCGCGCTAAATCCAAGTTATACCGATATTCTTCTAAACTGCGCTGCTGTGTTTTTTGATAGGTTTCATTGCGTTCTTTAACTTCACGTTGATGAATTTCTTGCTCCTTTTGCCACGAAGTTTGTAAGTGCTGAAGCTGCTGAATTAAGGTTTCCTGACGTTCCTCAAATTCATCGGTAAATGTTTTTGTACTCTCCTCATAAGACCCTATCAATGTATCGAGAGTATTGTCTTCAATTTCTTCCAATTCGTGCAGTTCTTGCAACTGTTCTTTTTCTTGAGAAACCGAAACTTGCAAATCTTCTAGAGTTGATGCTTCTGCAATTAATTGTTCGGAAAGATTGCTCGACGCACTCCCAAAACCAACTTGTAAGCCTGACAAACTAGAGAGAATTTTATCGATATTGTACGGAGTATTTTTGTCTTGATTCATTGCCTTTTTCTCACTTTTATTTTCAAGAGTTTTGACTTGAACAATAGGATTATTTTGAGGCGCATTCATGTTTTTTGCAGTTTTTTCTTTTTCGCTTTTTTTCAACTTAGAATGCAGCTCGTCTTTTTCCTTTTTAAGCTCGTTCAAGGCTTCAAGGATTTCAGCTTTTGTATTGCGAGGTCCGACATTTTTTGCCATGATTAGTCACCTAAATTTGTTTGTTTTGAATAGATTTATTGTCTTGAAATTACGCATCAGAACGCTGAAAAGCCTGCATTGCTAAACTTTGTGCTTGATTAGTTGCTGCTTGTAGTTGAGTGGTGAGTTCAGACATTTGCTCAACTTGGCGCTGAATAGAAGTATTTAAAGCTGCAATTCGTAACTCATAGCCCTGTTTTTCAGCTTCCCATTCTTTAGCAACTAAATTGGCTTTAACTTTTGCATCGCGATCGCAGTCGGCGATCGCCTTATTTTTCGCTTCTGTAAATGCTGCTTTTAACGCATCTTCAAACCCAGCAATTTTGGTTTGATTTTCTGCAAATTCTGCTTGATTATCTATTAAGATTTTCTCCCTTTCTGCCCAATCTTTTTCTCGATCTTGATTTTCTTCCTGTAAAGTACGCTCTTGAAGTCGCTTTTTCTCTTCATATTCATCCATTTCCATCTGACGCGCACGCTCAATCTCATAGCGATAATCCCCTGATTCTTCTTCTTTTTCCTTACTTAAACGTAATTCTTGTTCCTCCATTTTTACTGCAAATGCTGCCTGTTCTTTCGTCCAAACTTTTCGCATCTGAGTCATTTCTTTTTCGAGTTTTTCTTGCTGACTACGAGTATCAGCTTCCAGTATATTTAATTTCTCTTGGTGTTCCTGTCGTAAAATATAGAGAGA
This sequence comes from Spirulina sp. 06S082, assembly GCF_034932145.1. NCBI lineage: Bacteria > Bacillati > Cyanobacteriota > Cyanophyceae > Spirulinales > Spirulinaceae > Spirulina > Spirulina sp. 06S082. The sequence goes on from NZ_JAYGHV010000125.1 coordinate 25,234, forward strand.
ATCGGCGACAATCCGAACCTTTTTCAACCGATCCAAATTATCTTTTTCAACGGCGATCGCCTTTTTTAATTCATCCAGCTTTGTCGCTTCATTCGTGAGCCGTTCTGCCAAATTCGTAACAATGCTGCTAAAATCTAATTGCAACGCAGCCATCCCGTTCACGATGCTGTCAACGGTATAAGTTGCGGCAATTTCCAAGAGTTCTTTATTCTTATCCTTTTCAGCTTCTTCCTCTTTTGTTGCTACTTTAGAGGCGATCGCCTGTCGTTGAGCTAATAATTGCTGAAAATCAGCCAAAATTTGCCCTTTACTGTTCTTACTGTCCTGTTGTGGTGTTTGAGTCATGGTAAATCCTGAATTAAAGATAAGGAAATAGATCGTTAGTTCGCACAAGAGAGTATGATGAATAAAGCTACATCCATCTATCTCTTCTGCCCATTGCAGATATGTTTTTTGGGGGGTTGAAATCCGAGATTGATTTTATAATCAACTCTGTTGCTATAATAACCTTATGTTGAACTTCAAGTCAAGACAATGTAGAATAAATTTTGTAAGGAGCCTAAAACCATGAATCAAGAGTTTGGACAAAAAATCCGCCAAGCGCGGAAAGACAAGAGTTACAGCCAACGCGATCTCGCCAAGCTACTCGGGTTAGACTTTACCTATCTCTCAAAACTAGAGAATAATCGCGCTGAATATGCCCCCAAAGAAGAGGTCATCCGAGGTTTAGCGCGAGAGTTAGACTTAGATGCAGAAGAGTTGATTTTTCTGGCCGGGCGCATCCCCCATAAGGAAGAAGATTTACTCAGACAGCATCATAAATCCCTACCCACCTTATTTCGTCGATTGCGGGAAAACCCGGAATTTGCCCAGAAAGTGTTCCAAGAAGCCAGCCAAGAATCCTCAGAATAATGAGTGTTATCAAACCCTTTCGCTTTATGGATAAGCACGAGATCGAATGTCGCGCCCTTGATGTTTTAGAGGCGATGAAGACCAGCGATCGCCATGTTCCGACTTTTCCCCTCGATTCTAGCCGCGTCGCCGAATTTTTAGGCTTAGACGTGGTTTGGGATGTCCTACCCGAGGACGACGAGGGAGCCATTGCCGCGCGAATTTTGCCCTTAGAAAAACTGATTGAGATCAATGAAACAATCTTGGATTTAAAGGAGGGCTTTGGTGAATCTACGATCGCTCATGAGGTAGGGCATTGGGTCTTACATATCGATCGCCAAGCTGTCGATCGCGTTTTAAGATTGCGACAAAAAGGGGTTAATGTTATCGTCAAACCGTTACTTTGTCGTAATAACGAACAAATTCAAGGCATTGAATGGCAGGCGCAATATTTTGCCAGTTGTCTATTAATGCCCCGCCTTATGTTAGAGGAAAAAATCCAAGGGCGCGATCTAACACAATGGCCGGATTTGTATGCGATCGCGGCGGATTTTGGCGTGACGATTTCCAATTTGCTGCATCGTCTCAAAGATTTAGAATGGGTGTCTCTTAAGGAGGGTTCTAAGGAACTCGTGCGCTGCTAAATTGTTAATATTTCCAAAACAGAATAGGTGTTAGATGATTTCTGGCACCTATTTACCAAGGACTACCAATTGTAGTAAATGCACTCCAAAAATAAGGATGATTGAAAACGCGATCGCCTTTCGCTAATAATTCAGAGGGAAGATCGAAACTTCCTTCAGGAAAAATCAATTGTCCATTTTCAAAACGGGTTTCTCCACTTAATAAACTTAACTGTGCTTGTCTTAATGCTTCCACTTTAATTGCTGCACTATCTAATTGGGAATAAAACCCTGTCATCAGGGCTAAAGTCCCCTCATCGTTAACATACCAAAGACTTCCTATAGCCGTTTTTACCCCCGTTGCGATCGCCAATCCTGCAAAGCCTAATTCTGCATCAGAATCGCCAAAAGCTGTCCGACAAGCACTTAGCACTAATAATTCAATTTGGGCATCATTTAAACCCAATTCTCGAAAGCGCGTCAGAGGCAATTTTTCATCCCAAAACTGAATATAAGAATTCTCTGCTTTACCGGATTTAAACTCTCCATGAGTTGCCAGATGAACGATTCCAAAACTCTTTTGCGATCGCGCTTTTTTGAGGTTATCGGTGGTAAATCCTTCGTTGAGATAAAATTCTCCTTGCCATATTTTATTACTAATCAATTCTAATTCTGTAGGAACTGCGGGAAGGGGTGCATATTCGACGAAGCGATCGGCACCCATTGCTAAAACTTGACGATTCTTAATATCTCGATACTCCGGTGCCGTTAAAAAGAAACTAGGCATCATTCCCACACTATAGCGATCGATAATAAAGTTATCTCCATTATGTAAAGCTGCAACCGGTATCGTTCGCAGTCCTCGATCCATGACAAAAGATAAACTATCCACCCCTCTTTCTTCTAATTCTTCTACAACTGAACCCACCAACCAGCGATACATTTGTTGTGCGGGGTCGAGATAAGCATTGGGACGGCGTACATTAGTTACAGTACGGCGGAAATTTTCGGCAACGGCGATCGCTTTTTCGCGGGTGACTTCGGGAAGATGACGGTGAATAGGAGGATTTGAGGGTGTAATGACTAATAAATGCAGTTCGTCATCGGGAGAAGGTTCGGGTTTTACCTTTGTTTGTTGGTTTTCTCGGGGAGAGAAACGCCAAAGTTCGTTTTCATTTAATCCAGAATTTTTCGGTTTGAAATAAGCATAAATTACCGCAGGAGTGATACCGTTAATAACTTCTATATTGCGGAGAATATTTTGCGCTTCTTGTAAAGTAATGATTTCTTCTTCTTCAATTTCTAGATAATCTTTGTATTCTTGAGAAAAAGTATCTTCAATTTCCAGAAAAATCGCTTCATCGCTGAAAGTATTGACAATGGATTGCAATGGAGTTCTATCTATTAGAGGAGATTCTGATTGTGAATCTAGTAATGAGAGAAGAATATTAGGATCGATCGTTGTTAAATCAGATTGAATGGTATTATTAGATGAGTTAGGATCGTTTGCTTGTAAAATGCTATTAGAATTACTATTATTATTAGATGAGTTAGGATCGTTTCCTTGTAGAGCATTACTTTGGATAAAATTCAAGAATACTAAGTTAAATATATTCGGATCGCTAACACGGCCAATTAAAGTCAACGTGACTGAATTTCCTTCCGCAATAAGATCGAAATTGCCATCTAGATTTCCAATTGTCCACAGTGCAGTATTATTACTAAATGTTATGCTTCCCGCAGAAGCAGCAATACTGTTTAAAGTAATTCCACTGGGAATAATACTACTAACTAAAACTCCTCCCACGGGGTCTAAACCAAGATTTTGTACGGTTAGAACAACACCAATATCTTGATTTAAAATGGGAGTATCTGTGCTAACGCTTTGAGTAATTTGTAGGTCGGCAGTCACTTCCACTGAACCAATATCAACTAAAGTTCCTCGGGATAATCCTCGCTGATCTGTACTGGGAGTTCCTGTTGTGCTTCCGGTATTGATAGCAGGACTTCCAGGAAGAGGAATATGGGTTTGAGTGTCTCCAGTATAGTTACCCAAGGGAGAAAGAACGGGATCGAGAGGGTTAGTTGATGTGCCAGAAAGTGTCCCAGAAGTACCAAATCCGATCGCACCGTCAACAACTCCAATCAGATTATTTCCTAGATCGTTAAAGGAGGAATTTTCACTTTTTACATCTCGTTCATTGGGTTGATTGATAGAAATATTGCCGGCAATAATTGTATTGCGAATATTGGCGATCGCATTTCCTGTTCCCAGAATTTTTTCATTAAATATTCCTACACCATTATTCGGAGAAATATTTCCATAGATCGTACTGTTATAGACATTTAAGATTCCAGTATAAGAACTCGAACTATAATTAAAAATTCCACCACCTTTACCTCCAGAACTATTTCCGGAAATTGTACTATTACTAATCGTCGTTGTTGATGTTTGACTGATGCCACCTGTAACACCACCATTATAGACTCCCCCACCATTCATCATCGTCGAGTTGCCAGAAATCGTACTATTACTAATGGTTAGAGTACCGCGATCGTTAAAAATTCCTCCACCATTTACAGCCGAATTACCTGAAATTGTACTATTACTAATATTTAATTGTCCTTCAATAACGAAAACGGCTCCACCTTTATCTGCTGCGGTATTATTTTCGAGGGTACTATTGTTAATATTTAACGTTCCTTGGCGTACCAAAATTGCGCCTCCATCATCAGCGACTCCCACTCCAAGCGGTACAGATCCATTACGGATAGTCACATCATTGAGAGTTAGAATTGCATCTGGTCTAACAGTAACAATTCGAGATGCTCCTTGAGCATCAATCGTTGAATTAAATCCATTAATGGTTACAGTTCCACTCGTTCCAAAAATATCTTGCAATGGCGCACTTAAAGTAAAAATAGTATTAGGCAATAAATTAATTGTATCATTACTGGCCATGTTGTGAGCATCTATCATACTTTGTATTAACTCAGCACTATTACTGGCAGTAAACACGGCTAAAGTATTTTGATATTCTTCTAAAATAGATGATTTGAAAGCTAAATTTGCTTCAATATTGCCAATTTGTTTCTCTAAAATCCAATCTCCACCCAGTACCGAACTTCCTGTTAAATTCGTGGATGCTGCGACATCTGCCCCTGTTTCTGTGGCGATCGCCTGCATTAAAGATTCCCCAGCTTCTCCTAATGCTGTAAAACAACTATACAATAATATATCTGCCTCTTGACTTAAGGCACTTCTCCAACTCTGAAAATTATCTCGATATTGGTCTATTGTTTCTCCTGACACATAAGCATTACCTAACCAAAAATTACCCTCATTTCCTTCTGAGAGAATGTGAACTTCATCAATTTTTTGTTCTTGTTCGGAAATTTGTGCTAATTGTTCGCTAATAAAAGATATACCATTATCTTCGGGAGTAACCACAAAAGAAACAGTTCCAGCTTTGCCATTGTAGAGAAAATCTTGATAATTTTCGACTAGCGCATCGATAAAAACATAAGCTAAAGGATCGTCTATATTTTCGGGAAATATTGTCACCGTCGGCGCACTTCTTGTCCCATCTCCTGTTAAAATTAAAGGGGTTTCTGTATCGACAACATTCACCCGATTTGCTGCCATAAAATTCACCGTTTCCCCCTGAATTTGACCGCTAATCAAAATATCGCCGTTTTGAGGTGCCGGAAGATTGTCGATCGCCGCTTCAATTCCAGGTGTTGTTAATAATTCTGGTAGTTCTAGCGGGGTAATTCCTTCAGCAATGTCCTCCGCCGATAATTCTACACTTAAAAGCCTGCCTGCTTGAGATATTCGCACTAAATTTGTTCCAGGTACAGCCGCTAAAGTAATATCACCTCCTGGCGCGGAAATTGTTCCTGTATTAATTACCGTCCCACCAATAAAAGTGACATCATTCCCGGTTTTAACTGCTAAATTAGCTTGATTTATAACTGCACTAGGATTATCGCTCAAAAACGCAAATCGATCGGGTGTGCCGATTAAATCTTGATAATTATTCTCTCCCGTCGCATTAAACCAACCGCCAGCAAAACCAATGCGATCGCTGGTTGTTGCTACAAAAGAACCAGGCACGTTTAAACTGGCATTCCCCCCAAAAACAATCCCCGCAGGATTCATTAAATAGAGATTAGAATTACCTCCCGTGAGTTGAATTAGACCATTAATAACAGAAGGATCGCCCCCGGTAACTCGTCCTAAAATATTTTGAATGTCTGGAGAAGAAAGAAAATCCGCAATTTCATTACTATTTAAACCAAAATCTTGGAAAGAATGAAAGAGATTGTCCTGCGATCGCGTTCCACCTTGAATGCGATAAGTATTACCTTCTTGTTGAATGATTGTCCCTGTTTCATCGGATGTCGTGGTAATCGATTGAGCCAAACTAAGAGAGTGAGAAGTTAAGCCGACAAAGAGAACCGTTGTCCCGCAGATTATGCGCCAGAAATATGCAAACATCACCGAGTTTTGATTGTGGAAGCTAAAAATTTAGAAAGATGCTTTAACCCTTCATTCTCTATTCGATCGTTTCCAGATAGTATAACAAATTCGTCTCGATTTGAGGTACGATCTACCCAGTGGTATTGCCACAGTTTAAATTGTCCTTTTCCCGGAATAACAATGGTATCGATCGCGGTTATCGACTATGACATGGGTAACTTGCACTCGGCTTGCAAGGGACTCGAAAACGCAGGTGCAACAACCAAAATCACTGATTCTCATGCCGATCTCGCCACAGCAGATGGTATTGTCTTACCGGGAGTAGGAGCATTCGATCCTGCGGTTCAGCATTTGCGATCGCGCCATCTCGTCGAACCGATTAAAAATGCCATTGCAAGGGGAAAACCTTTTCTCGGCATCTGTTTGGGGCTACAAATCCTCTTTGATGGTTCTGAGGAAGGCACAGAACCTGGACTGGGAATCATTCCTGGAATGGTGCGACGCTTCCATTCCGAACCTAACCTCACAATTCCTCACATGGGCTGGAATACACTCTCATTTAAGCAACCGAGTCTCCCCGTTTGGCAAGGATTAGGAGAAAATCCTTATGTTTATTTCGTTCACTCTTACTATGTCGATCCCCTCGATCCGCAAATTCGGGCGGCGACTGTCACCCACGGGACCCAAGAAATTACCGCCGCGATCGCCCGAGATAATCTCATTGCTGTCCAATTTCACCCAGAAAAGTCCTCAACAGCCGGATTAAAAATTCTCTCTAATTTTGTCTCCCTCGTAGCAGCGAAAACGCGATCGGTTGTGACAGTTTAAAGTCCTGTAGGAGTTTAACTCAAAAAAAAATCCGCTTTCTGAAATGAAGGCGGATTGAACATCGAGAACTACTCTCACATCAAACTTTGTAATACTTTTAAATCTAGCGATCGCCAGCTTCTTTGCGACGTTTTCCCGCAGCTAATAAACCAAATAAACTCAGGGAAAGTAGGGATAGAGAAGCCGGTTCCGGAACATCTACCGTTTCGCCTTCAACTAACTTAATTTGATAAGCAAGATTAGAATTATTGGGTTTTATTTCACCCCAAGTCATCGTCGATCGCCCAGTTAAAGTGAAATTGCCGACAATATCGCCAATGTGAAGATAGTCGGCATCATAGTAACCGCAACCCACATTGCCAGAACAAGAAGCGCTAGAAATGGCTGCAATACTTGATGACATAGACGCATCGCTTAAAAACAAGTTATCGACAAGCATACTGGTATCATCTTGACGCGCGCTAGTTCTGATATAAAGGTCAGAAAAATTATCTTCAAATATTTCAGTTTTGGACACCTCTACCCCAGCCACTGTATAGGTTAAAGTGTTAGCAATATTATCAAAAACCAAGGAAAAATCTACAGCTTCGCCACTGACCCATTGATCGTAATTTGCCTGAACGCGGTTGTTAGCATCATTGTTAATATCGTGAATATTGATCTCGTGGTCGCCAACCCGACCAATGCGACTTTCTGCTGCCCAAGGAATCTCTAAACCCAAAGCATCAAATTCTGCCCCATCAAGATGGCCGCCGATTGTAAAAGCCTTTGCTGCGCCAGTAGTAGCGCCCATGATAGCGATTAAACTTAAAGTTGTTCCCGCGATCGCCCCAAAAATTTTAGATCCGTTCATAATAATTCCCTCCCCGTTGTCCTCGTTGAATTACCTTCTAGCTTACGCGAGCTATCTCAGTTTTGTCCAGAGAAATTCCGCATTTTCACTGAATCTTTACAAAAGGAGATTGATTTGTGAATTTTTGATGATGAATTCAGAACAAATACCTACTCCCCACTCCCTATATTGAGGATCCAGCCAGCCATCCCGTCGTCCAAGCACTTTGAAAATTAAACCCTCCTGTAATGCCGTCAATATCGAGAATTTCGCCAGCAAAATATAATCCCGAACATTTGCGACTTTCCATTGTCTTAAAATTTATCTCTTTGAGACTGACCCCTCCACAGGTGACAAATTCCTCCTTAAACGCCGTTTTTCCTTGAATGGTGTACTTTCCGTTAACCAGTTCCGCGATCGCGCAATTTAACTCTTTCTTCGATAATTCTGCCCAAACTTTAGCGGGAGAAATAGCAGCAGAAGCTAATAAATTTTGCCATAAACGTTTGGGCAAAGAAAAAGGACAATAATTAAACATTTTTCGCCGAGGAGTTTCTGATTTAATTTGTATAAATTTTTGGCGCAGAGTTTCTGCATTTTCATCCGGCAACCAATTAATAAGTAAAGAAAGATGATAGCGATGTTCCCATAAAATTCTCGCCCCCCATGCCGATAGTTTCAAGATTGCGGGACCGCTTAATCCCCAATGGGTAATCAGAAGCGGTCCGATTTGTTCTAGTTTATTTTTTCCCTCATGTAATAAGCGAACTTGAACGCGATCGACACTAATTCCTGCTAAATTCTGCAAGCGAGAATCGGGTATTTTAAAGGTAAACAAAGAGGGAATAGGCGTAATAATTGTATGCCCAAATTGCCTCGCCCAACGATATCCCAAAAGATTGCTACCTGTTGCCACTAAAACACGGTCAGCATTTAAAATCTCTCCCGTTTTTAAGGTAATACTAAACCGATCGCCTAATTTTTCTAAAGATTTTACTGGCGATCGCGATCGCAATTGCACCCCTTGTTTTTTGGCCTCCGTTAATAGACAATCAATAATTGTTTCCGAGCGATCGCTCACCGGAAACATACGCCCATCAGCTTCAGTTTTTAACTTGACTCCTCGACTTGCAAACCAGGCGATCGTATCGCGAGGCTGAAAACGGCTGAATGCACCGAGTAAGGCTTTTCCTCCCCTCGGATAGTTTTTCACCAACAAAGCTGGCTCGAAACAATAGTGAGTCACATTGCAACGTCCCCCACCCGATATACGCACCTTAGCTAGAAATTCTTGGCCAGCTTCCAGGATAATTGTCTGGGCATGAGGATAACGACAGGCTACAGTCACAGCCCCCAGAAAACCGGCGGCTCCTCCACCAATGACTATAATAGTTAAGGGATTTTTCATAACGAGAATAAACACTTAAATATTTTGAGAGATCGAAGTAAACTTCACTTAATCAAGGACTTTAACGCAGTAGTGTTACTAAATCTAAAAATAGTAGATTGTTTGCACCGCACAAATGCTAAAATATTTGCTGTGAAAAAAAATAGTTCGATGGTATCCTTAAGATATATATCTTGATATATATCATTGCATATAGACCCTAGTTGTAGCATCTGCCCCCCAAAACTCAAGAATCAGGTTGATTGTTGATAATGCAGCCATCACTCTAATTACTCCAGAAACCATGACTTCAACAGACTCGTATATTGCCGATCGCCTCAACTCGGATAGTGTAATGGAAGCAGTTTATTCTCTTTTAGAAGAAAGGCAGGGCGATCGTTTGCCCTCTAAGATTCTACAAATCATGTTAGAAGAAACGGGGCTATCTAAAGGTGTGCTACTTTTGCCTCAAGATAACAAATGGTTAATGGCTGCAACAGGAGAAAAAGTCACCAAACAAGTAAAAGTATTACTTTCATCAATCCCTTTGCAAGATAGCCAGCAAGTACCAATAACTGTCATTCAATGGGTTTCTCAAACAGAGAAAATTCTTTTTAGCGAAGATGTTTTAGCACAAGAGAATTTGAGCGCTGATTCTTATATTAAAACCCATAAACCTCAATTTTTTGCGTGCCTCCCTCTCATGGATAGCGATCTCCTCAAGGGAATTATTTACTTAGAAAGTCAAGAGAAAATAGAGAAATATAGCCAACAACAATTAAAAGTATTAAATTTTATTTGTCAGCAAGCAGCAATTGCCCTAAATCGAAATTTTTTAAATTTTTCCTCCGATCGCCTTCCCAAAAATCAAAGTGAGAGCGGACAATATTCTCAGGTATTACAAGCACAACTCGCTCAGAGTAAAGCCAACCTTGAAGAAGCACAATCACAACTCATTGCCCGAGAAAAATTGGCAACACTAGGACTCTTAAGCGCAGGAGTTGCCCACGAAATTCGCAATCCGCTTAATTTTATCACCAATTATGCTGAAACATCTGAAGAGCTAATTAAAGAAGTCTTGGAAAACTTAGAAAAGCATCGCGATCGCTTCGATCCCCAAGATTTTTCATATTTTCAGGAGATACTCAAGGACATACAAAATAATGCCTCGATCATTTATCAACAAGGACAGCGAGTTGAAGGGATAATTCGCAGTATGATGCAACACGCACGTTCCGAGCAAAATTCTCATCAGCCCACAGATATTAATGAGTTACTCGATCGCGCTGCACAACTTGCATACCATAGCCGACGAGCCAGCAAACAAGGTATTTTTATTGATATTTGTAAAGAATATGACGATTCATTGGGTTTAATTAATGTAGCGGAAGGGGATCTCAGTCGCGCTTTTATTAATTTAATTGATAATGCCTGTTATTCTCTGGAAACGAAATTTAAAACCGAGAATCCGAACGCTGAAAAGCCAAAACTATGGTTAACAACGCAGAATCAAGGTGACAAGGTTGTTATTTTGATTCGCGATAATGGTGAAGGAATAGCACCAGAAATTCAAGAAAAATTATTCGTTCCTTTTTTCACAACTAAACCCATTGGAGAAGGAACGGGTTTGGGATTATTCCTGACACAAAATATTATTGTGGAGCAACATCTGGGAAAACTTGAAGTGGAAAGCAAATTGAGTCAATATGCTGAATTTACGATTACTTTACCCCAAAATAAGTAACTAAGAGGATACCCTGCCCACCCTGCCAGCAACTTTTTTGCAAAACCGAGATGCACCCCTACAAACAGAGAATAGGTAGAACATTTCCTAAAATAAACGGGAACAGGGAACAGAATTTGATATAATGCTAACCTCTAGAGAGTTTGATTAATTGGACAGTATGAGCAAAGGCACATTATTTGATAAAGTTTGGGACTTACATACCGTGGGAATATTGCCCTCGGGTCAAACGCAATTATTCATCGGACTGCATTTAATTCACGAAGTGACCAGCCCTCAAGCCTTTGCCATGCTGAGAGAACGAGGATTAAAGGTTTTGTTTCCCGATCGCACGGTTGCCACGGTGGATCATATTGTCCCGACAGAAAACCAAGCGCGTCCTTTTGTGGATGTCTTAGCGGAAGAGATGATGCAGGCTCTAGAAAATAGCTGCAAAGAGTACGGTATTCGCTTCTATAACATCGGTTCTGGAGATCAGGGGATTGTTCATATTATCGCCCCAGAACAGGGACTAACGCAACCTGGGATGACGGTAGCTTGTGGTGATTCTCACACTTCTACCCACGGTGCATTCGGCGCGATCGCCTTTGGCATAGGTACTTCTCAAGTCCGCGATGTGCTTGCTTCTCAAACCCTCGCCCTCTCCAAATTAAAAGTTCGTAAAATTGAAGTGAATGGTGACTTAAAACCAGGAGTTTATGCGAAAGATGTCATCCTGCACATTATTCGCACATTAGGTGTAAAAGGCGGTGTTGGTTTCGCCTATGAATTTGCGGGGACTACTTTTGAGAGGATGTCAATGGAAGAACGCATGACAGTGTGTAATATGTCCATTGAAGGGGGGGCGCGATGCGGTTATATTAACCCCGACGAAACGACTTACGAGTACCTTAAAGGGCGAGATTTTGCGCCCAAAGAGGGAGACTGGGAACAAGCTGTCTCTTGGTGGAATGGGATTAAAAGCGATCGCGATGCCGAATACGATGATATCGTGACATTTAATGCTTCAGAGATTCCCCCCACGGTGACTTGGGGAATTACCCCTGGACAAGGGATCGGGGTTGATGAAAGGATTCCCACCGCAGAGAGTTTAGCGGAAGGCGATCGCGACATTGCTGAAGAAGCATATAAGTACATGAAACTCGATCCTGGGGTGCCGATTCAAGGTACAAAAGTAGATGTCTGTTTTGTTGGTAGTTGTACTAATGGTCGCATAAGTGACTTACGAGAAGCGGCGAAATTTGCCAAAGGTCATCAGGTGGCTAATGGCGTAAAAGCCTTTGTCGTACCGGGATCGGAACGAGTGAAGAAGGAAGCAGAAGCGGAAGGACTGCATCACATTTTCCTCGAAGCGGGATTTGAGTGGCGAGAGGCTGGCTGTTCCATGTGTTTAGCGATGAACCCCGATAAGTTGCAGGGAGATCAAATTAGTGCATCCTCCTCCAATCGCAATTTTAAGGGTCGTCAGGGGTCATCTACCGGGCGCACCTTGTTAATGAGTCCAGCCATGGTAGTCGCTGCGGCAATCAATGGTACAGTTACAGATGTGCGAAAGATGTTGTAATCTCTTGTATATCTTGAATTCAAGCACTTAAATCCAAACACTTAGATGAGTATTTTTGCTCTCTATCATTGCGATTCACCTGCGCGATCGAGATTCAAATCAAATCAATAGTTTAATTGATTTGAGTTTTATAATGTCCCAATCTTTGTTTTTTATTAATACATTCATGGTGAATCTTGTTGAGTCTAAACCCTTAATGACTCAGGCTGAATATGCCAAAAAACTGCGCCCATTACTTCCTCCCGAAGCATTTCAACCCGACAACAACTACGTTTTGATTCTAGGGATCAATCTCGCAATCTTAATCTTAGGTTGGGGAATTGCCGATAGTCTCGATCGCTGGAATTGGTATTTCTTGTGGTTGTATCTACCTCTTGCTTTAATTATGGGGAATAGCGTCATTGTGGCGCTATTTAGTACCCACAATATCATGCACAGTGCGACTATTAAAAAACCCCAGTTAAAGCAGGCGATCGTTTTATTAGGATTAACTATGTTATGGATGCCTCCGACCCTATGGAAAGCAGTTCATAATCGAGAGCATCATAATAACACAAACTCTTTCCAAGACCCAGATCGAAATTATTTGGAAGAACAACCCAAAAACTGGGGTAAATGGATTCAAAATAAGTTTGTTCCTTCCGCAGAAGTAAATCCAATTTTATTAACAATTGGGATGGCACATTCTTGGGGAGTTCATGCTTTTCGCAATCTCAGTTCGGTGTTTTTGTTTAATAATGGGACAACCAAATATCCCGTATTTTCCTTTACAGTGAGTCCCCAAGAACGTAGGGCAATCGGCTGGGAATTGCTACTGGCGATCGCGATTCATTCAAGTATCTTAATCTTCCTTGATTTTCATCCTATCAAGTTATTATTGGGTTACTTTTTACCGATTTGGATTGGCTATAGTGGAGCAATGTTTTATATCTATACGAATCATATGCTCTGTCAAATGACGGCGATTAATGACCCTTTAATTAATAGTATTTCTCTGCGAGTGCCGAAGATATTTGATGTGCTGCATTTGAACTTTTCCTATCATACAGAACATCATATTTTTCCCGGTATGAACTCGGATTACTATCCGATGGTACAAGAACTTTTGCTGACTCACTATGGCGATCGCTTTAATTTATTGGATGTGGGAAAAGTTTGGCAGTTGATGCTACAAACACCTCGACATTACCGGGATGAGACTACTTTTACAGATTGGACGGGAGAAAAATCTGTTCCTTGTCCTTTGTCTGTGAATCGTCAAGAAGGATAGTTAATGTGGGTTGTGCGATCGCGTTCTGGCAAAAAAGATGTACTGTAGAAATAGTACAATTTCCCGTTCAGCGTATGAATTCAGATATTGGTCATGTAACAGGATTAAAAGCGATCGCTATAGTAGTCGAAGATTTCGTCCGTGTTACCGATGCGAGAAATTGTACCATTTTCCATACAGCCGATGCGATCGCATATTTCTCGCATTTCTCCTTCTGTATGAGAAACTAGGATGATTGTTGCGCCACTTTGACAAATTTTGTCCATTCTCTCTTTACATTTCTTTTTGAACCCTGCATCCCCAACACTTAAGGCTTCATCAATAATCAAAATCTCGGCTTTTTCTGACTCTAAAACTGCTGTGGTAACTGCAAATCCCAAACGCGCCAACATTCCCGAAGAATAGCGTTTAACTTCCATATCAATTGCTTCTCCCAGTTCAGAAAATTCGATAATTTCACGGGTCAAATAGCGAATATCAGATTTACTTAAACCCATTAATGTGCCGCATAAGCCAATATTTTCTCGTCCTGATAATTCGAGTTCTAAGCCTACTCCCAATCCTAATAAAGGGGCAACTCTACCATACACTTTGACTTGTCCGCGATCGGGTCTAATAATTCCAGCTAGGACGCGCAGTAAGGTTGTTTTTCCTGCGCCATTAATCCCGACAATCCCAAATTTTTCTCCTTTATAAATATCTAGATTAATGCCTTTGAGAACTTGTTTTTGCTCAAAAAGTTTTTGTTTTCCCAAGGAAAGAAAGTATTTTTTGAGGGAGTTAATGCCGTATTTTTGAATAAAGAAATTAACGTAAACATTTCTCGCTTCGATAATTGTTTCTCTCATATTCTAGTTTAAATCGATGAAATAAAATATCGTTCAAGTTTCCGAAATACATTGTATCCGAGAAAGAATGACAATAATGCGATCGCGCTAATTTTTAGCCACAATTCTAGAGAAGGAATGCGATTCCAGTATAAAACCTCGCGAATGGCGATCGCATAGTGGTATAAAGGATTAAGCTGCACGATGCCTGCATATTCGGGAGGAATCAAGGAAGATGGGTAGGCGATCGGGGTGAAATAGAGTAAGGCAGGAAGAATACTATTCCAAAGTATACCAACATCGCTAAAATAAACGTTTAACGAGGTTAAAACTAAAGACAATCCTAATATAAAAAGAGCAAAGAGAACAGTAACGGGAAAGATAAACAAGAGATGATAGGTAAATTTTCCTCCCAGTAATACAAACAGAAGGGCGAAGGGAATTAAAGACATGAGAAAGTTAAATGCAGAAGCAAGTGCCGTTGCAGCCGGATAGACAACAGAAGGGATTGCAATGGATTTTAATAAGCGTGCAGAAGCGGTAACAGAGATTAAAATTTGCGCTGTTGTTGTGGAGAAAAAGTTCCAATAAATGATTCCTGTTAAAACAAAAAGGGGATAGTTTTCCAGTTCGGGAAAGGCTTTCTTAAAAACGAGAATAAAGATAGTCAAAAAAATCAAAGGACTTAACAAACTCCAAAAGAAACCTAACAAAGATTTCTTGTAGCGAAGTTTGATATCCTTCCAAGCTAGAGCCAGTAAAACGTTAATCGTGTAGGAATAGCGTTGCAGAAAATTGGATAAAATACGAGAATGTCTCATGCAATGTTTAAAAAAATTGTAAAAGATTAATTTTAGTTCAATATCTGTTAAAATGGCGATCGCCTAAGTTTTATAACGATACAAATGCTTGCTATTTTATTAGTCCTTTCCCTCTTTATTTTCTGGTTATTCGTTGGCTACGCTATTATAAACCTTCTCAATCCAAAAAACAATAGTCTCCAAAATACACTCCTTGCACCAGTTATTGGTATGAGTGTAACGCTATTGTTAGTGTTTTGGGGAAATCGCTTAGGGATTCCAGTTAAGTTCTTAGGCATCCCGATTACTATTACTTTATTCTGTTCTAGTATTTTAATTTATTATATTCAAAAAATTGAATTTCCTTGGAAAAAATATTTTCCTTTTGTTGGTATTTTTTTATTTTCTACTTTTTTAACAGGAAGTCCTTTTTTAGAATTTGGCTTTGATTGGATTAGTTATGCTAATCCAGACATGACAAGTTATTATACCATATCAGCTAAATATTTTTCTAATCATTCCTATTTTGACCTTTTTTCCTCTAATTTCTTGGCAGAGAATATAAATAATTTATATGCTGGTATTGCGTCTTTAGTAGGACAAGGGCATCGAATAGGGGGCGATCTATTACTAGCTTGGATTTCTAGTGTTACAGGATTACCTATTTATGCTGTCTTTATGCCTCTAATTTTAGTCTTTCATTTAGTATTAATTAGCACAACTGGAGCATTAATTTATACGTTTACAGGTTGGCTAGAGGCAACTTTTTGGACTTGTTTAATGATGAGTGTATCTGCTCTTGTCAGTTTAGGCACATTTTATCAGTTACTCGCTCAGATGAGTGGTTTAGGCTTTTTAATTGGGTCTATTATTTTGTTATTCGATCGCGTCAAATCTGGCGATCGCAATTCTTTATTAAAATATGGAATATTAGCAGGTCTGACTATTTCTAGCTTATTAATTACTTATCCAGAAATTTTGTTTTTTTTAGGTTCTAGTTTTTTAATGTCTATAATGATTTGCTGGATTAAAAAAACAGAATATCTGAGAGCGTGGATAGTCCAAACCCTAGTTATTACAGGTATAACTATTCTTATTCTCAATACTTATTTAGTCGATTCTGTTAGATTTGTTACTTTTAATCTTAATCGCATTCAAGAAAATGCCTTTGGAGATAAAATTTTTTCCTATTTTTTAATTCCGAGTGGTTTGGCAAATCTTTGGGGAATACAACATCTTGCTAAATTACCTTCAGAACCTTGGCTATCTCTCAGTATTTTTTTAGGAGCAATAATTTTAGTTACAATGATTTTTGCGATCGCTTGCAAATTACCTAAAACTCAACCTATTATTTTAGTTACTGGAATTATGTTGAGTTTAGGATTTTACTTATTTATTGCAAAAAAAGGATTTACTTTATTTAAGTTGGGAATGTTTATCCAGCCGTTTTTACTAGGGAGTTTTGTCTTATTTTGTTTAACTTTAATTCCTTCTCGTGTTCTGCGATTATTGCCTTTAATTATTCTGGGGATTTTGAATTTATCAACTCAACTTAGTTATCTAGAAGATAGTCGAGGATTTTCGACTGTTTTAGTTGAAATCTATCAAGGTTCTTCCTCTGGTGTTTATTCAGAAGCTAAGGTTTTTATGGATGCCCATAAACACGATCCAATATTGATACATACAAATTCTCGAGCTTTGCTTGGGGTTTTAGGATTTTATAAACAAGATAAAACCATTCATTTTTTAAATATTAATAGAGTTTTTGAAGAAGAATTTAACAAAGAAAATTCCCAAAATAAATATTTATTTGATTTGCACGAGACGTTTAAAAAGAAAAAATATAATCTTTTTTTTAAAGAAAACTTGAATTTGGAAAATCAGTTATTTCAAGAAAAAAATACAATTTTAGTGACTACAAATCACAAAGAAACATTGAATTTTCAATATTTTACTAATGATCTGAGTTTAGATTTTGATGACGACTTTGTTCCTTTACCATTAAAGAACGTAAAAAATTATTTACTTTTTCTGAGTTCCCAACTTGGCCCGCGTTTTTATCCTTCGCAACCCGATTATTTTTTCCGTAATTCTACTTCCGAAATGCTGCGCGATCGCAAAATGGTTCCACTTGGACAACATTTTCTCTTTCAAGTCATTCACCCCTCTCCCAATGCACGGTTAATGCTAGACATGACCACCAGTTTGCAAGGAGATGGTAAAAATCAACTTCCTCCCGCAGCAGCGATCGGGACAAAACGAGAGTTACTCCCCTTAACAGGTCGAGGATCGGCTCGGGTTATTTCTCCTCCTCTGACTCCCCAAACTATTGCAGGAAGACAGTATATCAGCTTGGATATGGGAAGAGAAGGAGAATTTTTTACTCAATCTCAAAGACAAGGTTTGATGAATTTATATGGTCGAGAAGTGCGACGCGATCCGAGAAAAGTAGTCGGTTTTGGTCGCAATATTTCTCTCATTTCCCCAGAAGAATATGCTAACTTACAGCCTCCCTCCTCTTTGAGTTCTTTTCCCGACGATCTCGCCAATTCTGCCTTAGAATATTCAGGAATGTATGAGGATAGCTGGCTGTCTGAATCGGTCTATTTTACATTAACTCCAAAAGCCGAACAATCTCAGCTTAAAATTCAAGGAATGCTCCCTCAAATTGACGATCCGAACTTTACCACAGAGTTAACAGTTTTGGTGAATGAAAAACCTATTGCAACTCAAGTTTTATCATTAGGGGAGTTTGAGTTAGAGATTCCTTTAAGTTTAAAATTAGAAAAACAGAAAATTCAATTGCAATTTTCTCAGTACCAAAAACTTCCCGATCCGGACAATCGACCTGTCACTATTTTGTTAAAATTTGTTGGTTTTACTAGACCATAATCTCACAACGTGCTAGTTGATAATCCTTCCTCTTCACACTCATTATGACACATCTTGCTTATATTATTGCCGCCCATCATCAACCCAAGCAATTAGGGCGCATGATTCGTGCTTTATATCATCGCGATGATTATTTTTTTATACATATTAATGCAAAATCAAACCTTCATTTATTTCAACAATCTGTTGAAAAAGCTGACAATATAATCTTTCTTTCTCAACGCAAAAAGGTCTATTGGGGAGGGTCTAGTTTGCTCCGAGTTATATTACATTTAATGCAAACCGTTCGACAATACTCAGTTCAAGATTCAGTCAACTTCAGCTACTGTATTTATCTGAGTGGTAATGATTACCCCATTAAACCTTTGACTGCAATTCGCCAAAAACTGAGCGTAGCAGATAAAGAATGGATTAGAGTTGACGGTAATCTCGTCCCGCAAACAAACGCTTTTTTAGATGATGGTTCTTACGAACATATTGCCTATCGCTATTTTTTTGATAATCCACTTTTTAACCCGAGATCCTCCTTGCCTCATAAGTTGCGACTTCGATTACAGTCAGTACATCAATTCTTAACCATGCGAGTGATGGGTTCGCGATCGTATATACGAGATTTTGTCCCTTACAAGGGGAGTTCGTGGTGGGCATTAACTCTAGATTGTATTAATTATCTTCTCGATTTTGTCAAGCAAAATCCAAATATCCTCCGCTTCCATAACCAAGTATTAGTTCCAGAAGAAATTTTGTTTCATTCAATTCTTAAACAATCTCCCTTTGCTCAAAAAATCCTCATGGATTGTACGATTTCGCCTTGCACTGATGTTGTTGAAAATGGCAGCCATTTTATTGATTGGCGACCAGAAAACTACCGCTACGAATGCCATCTTGTGCTAGATATGACCTATTGGGAGGAATTACTGGTATCGGATTGTTTGTTTGCCCGCAAATTTGACGAACACTTATCATTCGATCTACTCGATCTCATCGATCGGGAAATTTTAGCAAAACCTTAGATTTATTCAAATATGTCAAGCCTCAAAAAAAAGCGAAATAAGCGTAAAAACTTTGTCTATATTATTAGCATTAACATTGTTGTTTTGGTCGCAATATTAATGACAATAAATCTTGTCAGTTCTTTGGGCATCTCCCTTGCCATGTCTATATATCCCGGAAAAGAAACCTTTTATCCGTTTCACTGGCCCGAGCTTCCTTTCCGACACCGCGATCGCGATTACATAAAACAACTTGAAACAGAAACCAATGAAATCAATTTTAAATTCATACAATTTTATCCTTTTATCGGTTTTACTTGGCCAAAACATGAAGGCAAATATGTAAATACTAATCAACAGGGAGAGAGGATCGTTGTTCCTACATCTTCTCAAGAGAAAAATAAAGGTGTTATCCGATTTTTTGGTGGCTCAACCATGTGGGGAATGGGAGCAGAAGATAAAGAAACTATTCCCTCATTAATCAAACAAAATTTTCCTGACTATCTAGTTTTTAATCACGGTCAATTGGCTTACACAAGTCGTCAGAGCCTTGCGAAATTAATCAATCTTGCCAATCAATCTTATTCTTTAGACTATGTTGTATTTTTAGATGGTGTTAATGATCCAATGATTTCCTGTTATGATGTATTTAAATCTAATGAAAAGTTAGTTAATATTTATGGTTTTAGTCAACAGTTCGGACAAATCTTAGAGCAATATCAGCAATATAATCAAGATATTTTTGGAGCTTTCAAACAAACTCTCTATGGTTCGACGTTAAAATTCCTCAATCTTCTCAAACGTCGTAACCAAAACCTTTGGGATAGTTCCAGAGATTTATCTCCTCTATGTTTGCAAGATCCTAATTATGCGGATAAGGTCGCCAATGCTATGATTCAAAACTGGAAAATAGCTCACGATATTGTAACATCTCGAGGAGGAAATTTTATCGTTCTTCTTCAACCAATGCGCTTTGTTGGAAATTATCGTTTTAACCAATCGTCTCCAGGAGAGTCTTATTATGAAACGTTTAAACTTATGTATTTCTTATTTCAAAAAAAGCTCGAACAAGAAAACTTATTTTGGGTTTACGATCTAACTCATATATTTGATAGTGTAGAAAGTCATGTCTATCTTGATTATGCTCATTTATCAGGCGAGGGAAATAAAATAGTGGTAAAACGCATTTCTGAAATTTTGACTCCGATTTTATCTTCAGATTAAAGACCAGAAAAATGAAAATATAGTGTCGATTTTTACTTTTCAAAACTTTTCTTGATTCCCAGTTCTAAAGTTTTATAAATATAAGCGATCGCCGCTTCTGATATCCCAGGATAAACCCCTAACCAAAAGGTATTATTCATCACTAGATCGGTCACTTTCAATTCAGAAATAATTCTATACTTAACATTTTGGTAAGCGGGTTGTTTGACAATGTTTCCCGCAAATAATAAACGAGTGCCGATTTTATGCTGTTCTAAGAAGGTAATAAGTCTTTCTCGGTTTAAAGTTGAAGATTCTTTGATCGTGAGGGGAAATCCAAACCAGCTAGGTTCTGAGGCAATTGTGGTTTGGGGGAGATAGAAAAGATGATTTAAGTTGCTAATTTTATCTTGAAAAGACCGAAAGTTTGCTTTGCGATTCTCGATAAAGCCAGCCAATTTCTCTAATTGAGCGCAACCCACAGCTGCTTGCATATCTGTCATTTTAAAATTGTATCCAATATGAGAATATGTATATTTATGATCGTAACCATCGGGTAGATTGCCAAATTGCCAAGTAAAGCGTTTTTGACAACTATTATCTTTTCCGGGAGGACACCAACAATCTCTTCCCCAATCCCGAAAAGACTCGATAATTTTTTTGAGATGGCTATCATTGGTTAAAACCGCCCCTCCCTCCCCCATTGTGATATGATGAGCGGGGTAAAAGCTGAATGTAGAAATATGACCAAAAGTTCCGGTTTTTCTCCCTTCATATAAACTGCCCAAGGCATCACAATTATCTTCTATAACCCAGAGATTATGTTCTCGAGCAAATTTGAGTATTTCCTTAAGATCGAAGGGATTTCCAAGGGTATGAGCTAACATAATGGCTTTCGTTCTTGGGGATAATGCCTCTTCTAAATAAGACGTATCGATGTTATAAGTTGATATTTTGATATCCAAAAAGACGGGAATCAGTTGGTTTTGTACAATCGGATTAACTGTTGTGGGAAAACCCGCAGCAACGGTAATGACTTCATCACCGGATACAAGACGGCGATCGCCAAGTTGAGGGGAAGTTAAGGCTGATAATGCCAATAAATTAGCAGATGAGCCGGAATTGACCAGCAAGCAGTGCTTGACTCCTATCCATTCAGCAAACTGTTTGGCAAATTTCTCAGCGTAGCGTCCTGTTGTTAGCCAAAGATCGAGAGATGAATCTAGTAAAGCAAAAAGTTCGCGTTCATCCAAAACTTTGCCGGATGCGGGAATATAGGTTTCACCTGGAATAAATTCTTGCTGCGAGAATTTGAACTGATAATATTTTTCGGCTGCTTTCAAGACATCTAAACGCAATTCGCGTTCTCGATCGGAAAAAGTGCTGAGATTGGGGAAAAAATTGCTCACAAAATACTCCGAATAGTTTAATCAAAAATGTATGATTTGAGTCATTATAATCCTTGCTTAAAATAATGGAAAATTTAATTGAGAATTGTGGTAATGTAGGGAAACTTTACGAGATTGCGAATATTTGAAACAATGAAAGGAATTTAGCGTAGAGAATTGAGTATGAATGGATTTTGGTGTGGGCGATCGATTTTTGTTACGGGTTGTACGGGATTACTAGGAAGTTGGTTGGTGCAAGAACTCTGCGATCGCGGTGGGACGGTTATCGGTTTAATTCGCGATCGCGTTCCTCAGTCTCGCTTTTTTCAAGAAGGACTCGATCGCCATTTGGTTAGCATTACGGGATCGGTTGAGAATTATGGTATCAAGACTATTTTAAAACAAGTTTGCAAGAGGTATAATTTATGGGAATTGAAGGAGTTCAAATTCATCCCTTAGAACGTATTCCCGACGAACGAGGAACAATTTTAAAGATGTTGCGATCGGATGCACCGCATTTTCAAAAATTTGGGGAGATTTATTTTTCTACTGTGTATCCGGGGGCGATCAAAGGCTGGCATCTTCATACTAAAATCACTTTAAATTACGCTGTTATTTTGGGTACGATTAAATTGGTTTTATATGACGATCGCGAAACGTCTAAAACTCAAGGAGAAGTCCAAGAACTCTTTTTAGGTGAAGACAATTATTGTTTAGTCACTATTCCACCGTTAATTTGGAATGGATTTAAAGGTATTGGGACGACAAAAGCAATGGTTGCTAATTGTGCGACAATTCCCCACGATCCCGAAGAAATACAGCGATGCAATCCCTTTACTGCTTCTATTCCCTATGATTGGTCATTAAAACATCACTAATCGATGAAAAATTAACATGAAAATCTTAATTACAGGTGCTTTAGGATACATTGGAGGCAAGTTAGTAGAGTTTTTGCGATCGCAGCCAGACTATGAATTGCGTTTGCTCCTGCGACGAATTCCTGTAGAATTGTCAGACTGGGTTAAAGATTTAGAGATTTGGCAAGGGGATATCACGAAACCGGAGACATTGCAAGGTATTGGGCGAGGAATTGATGCGGCGATCCATTTAGCATCATTAAATGCCCTAAGTTGTCAAAACAATCCTACCGCAGCACTGCAAACCAATGTGCAAGGAACTTTCAATCTTTTAGAAGTTTTAGGTAAAGAATTACAACAATTTATCTATTTTTCAACCTTTCATGTTTATGGGATCAATGAAAAAGGTATCATCACGGAAGAGACTGCGATCGCGCCAACTCATCCCTATAGTTCAACTCATGGAATGGCAGAATTATATGTTGGAATGTACGCACGACAAAGAAAATATGGCGCGTCCATTATTCGCTCGGCAAATCTCTTGGGTGCGCCTCTTTATTGGGGGACAAATTGTTGGACGCTTGTTGCAAACGATCTTTGTCGCCAAGCGATCGCGCAACAATGCCTTGTTTTAAGGTCTTCTGGTTTACAGGTTCGCAATTTTATCCCCCTTCCCGATGCGATCCGCGCTGTTGACTTACTCCTGCACAAAAATTTGCAATCCGTGGAGATTTATAATTTAGGAGGAACTCAAAGTTACAGTATTCTTGAAGTTGCTCAAATGGTACGGAAAGTGTATTTTGAAGTTTACGATCGCAAGATTCCCATCCACCGCCCCGAACCCAAACCGGGAGAAAAGAAAGACGATTTAGATTTTCGTTGCGATCGCCTCCAGACCTTGGGATTTGCACAACAGATGAGTTTAGAAGAAACGATTCGCCAGACCTTGAAATTTTGCGAGGAGAACTCAAATTTTCTCAAGTAATTGTTAAGCCGAACAATTTGATGATATTACTAATGCCATAACAACAAAATTCGCTCATCTTGGATTGCGTAATTTTTGGTTAATTTTACGGGGATTGAATAGTTTATGAAAGTGTTGGTGACAGGGGGTTGTGGTTTTTTAGGCTATCATATTTGCGTCTATTTTCGCGATCGCGGCGAAGAAGTCATCGCTTATGATAACTTAGCCAAACATGAATTTGCTCGCAATCCGTACATGACTCCAGCAGCAAGGGACTACAACCGATCGCAATTGGAAGAGATGGGAGTAGAAATAGTTGTGGAAGATATCCGCAACAAAGCAGCATTGCTTGAATATAGCAGTCAGTGCGATTATATTTGTCATACGGCGGCACAACCAGCGATGACGATTTCATGGGAGAATCCAGAACTCGATTTTTCGACCAATACCCTAGGAACCTTCAATGTATTAGAATCAGCCCGCACGCATCAAATTCCCGTTGCGATTTGTTCCAGCATTCATACCTTTGGACCCGATCGCATCAATGCTTCCCTCACTGAAGCTGAAACTCGCTATCTTCGCCAACCCCCAGCCATTGATGAAAGCGAACCCCTACTACAAGGCACTGTAACGCCATTACACGCCTCTAAGCGTAGCAATGAAATCTATCTACAGGCTTATATTGATACTTTTAAACTCAAAGCAGCTTGTTTTCGCTTAACAGGAATCTACGGACCCAACCAATTTGGAGGAGAGGATCATGGTTGGGTGGCCAATTTCGCTATCCGTGCCATGTTAGGATTACCCCTGACGATCTTTGGGACGGGGAAGCAAGTGCGGGATATTCTCTACGCAAGGGACGCAGCAGCAGCTTTTGGGGCATTTTATCGATCGCCGCAACCCGGTATTTACAACTTGGGAGGTGGAGTCAATCAGACCATTTCATTACTCGAATGTATCGATCGCATCGAAAAAATCCTAGAATGTAAAGCCGATGTTAACTTCAAGGAAGGGCGTTTTGGAGATTTGCGTTACTTTGTCACCGATTCGAGCAAGTTTCAACGGGCTACAGGTTGGGAAGCACGAGTGCAACCAGAACAAGGAATAACTGAGTTAATCCAGTGGTTACAGAACTCCCCTAATCTCTTCACTCAAGATCGGTCATGTTAGCAGGAAAATTACAGATTCCCGAAGGGGCGATCGGTCTCATTCCCGCAGCAGGAGAGGGAAAACGCTTGGGTTTACCTTATCCTAAAGAACTCTATCCCGTTATTCGCGAAAACCGCTATAAACCCATCTCTCAGTTTGTTCTCGATGAGATGGTGGGGGCAAATTTACACCATATTGTCTTTGTTATTAATGAGAGTAAACACCAGTTAATCGGCTATTTTGGCAACGGTCACAGGTTTGGCTGTCATATTAGCTATGTCGTCCAAGAAATAGGCGATCGCCAAGGAAAATCTACTTCTCCTGGTCTTGCCCATGCCCTCGATTCAGCCTATCATCTGACACGGGGTAAAACCGTCTTTTTTGGTATGGCAGACACGATAATGCAGCCCGAGGGGGTATTTCGTCGCTTATCGGAAATTGCCCAACCGGAAATAGATGGCGTTTTGGCCTTATTTGGGACAGAAAACCCAGAAAAATTTGGCATGGTGCGATCGCAGGAAACCGGCCGTATCTTAGAAATTGTCGATAAACCCCAGCATACCCACTTAACGAAAATGTGGGGTTGTATGATGTGGCGATCGCGCTTTACGGAATATTTACATCAATGCGTGAGTCAAGGGATATCCGATTTTGCAGCAATTATGAATCGCGCGATCGCCGAGGGTTTAAATTTCCACGGTTTAGACATTGTGGATGGGACTTACATCGATTTAGGTACTTATGATGAAATCATGTTAATGGATCGCCGTTTTCGCGAATCTTGAGGGGGTCATTTGCAATCTACTAAAATACTTCTGATTCAATGTGAGATGCACAGTTGGCCAGCAGCCCGAGCATGGTCTTATAATGTCCATTTAGGTTGGGAAGCTGGGCTAAAAGCCAATTCTGTTGAAGTGCTTGTTATTACGACTCCTTGGCTTTCCCTGGCTAAAGAAATTATTCGCGGACGAACCTTCGATCAAGTCTGGATTAATGACTTAGTATTATCTTCAGCACGAGATGGGGGAGATGTCAGCGAAGCACAATTAGAAATGCTGGCAACTTTAGCCCCCGTGCGGGTTGGTTTGCTCACGGAATCGATTTATGATTATACGGAAGCAGAAATGGCCGAACTGCCCGATATGCAAAGAACCCAAGCAGAAGTAGAAAAATGTTTGCCCTATTTAACCCATGTTTTGGTATTTGATGAAGCAGATGCGATCGCCATCAAGCAACGTTGGGGGCTGCCTTGCATTTGGACTCCCTGTTCTGTTGCCCATCGCCCAATTTATAATAATATCCCCCCACCAACTTACAATCAAGCATTATTTATGGGGAGTCTCTATCACGGACGACAAGCATGGTTAGACTCTCCCTGTCTTCAAGGGTATTTAAGCCTGAAACAGTCCCCCGATGAGGAAACATTACGCACTAAGATTTTTGAATGGTTGCATCGTCCTCAAACCCGTCGTTTCAAGGAAAATCCTCGGTCTGTTTGGTTTTATCCCTTTTATCTTCATATCCTCCGTCATCTTCGCAAAAGTCACTATCTCAATTGGTTGCAGGCACTACAGTCGGGAATGGCTGTTGTGAATTTGCCTCACTTTGTTAAAACTTACACCCCGCGAGTCATTGAAGGGATGGCTGCGGGTCGTCCCGTCCTCTCTTGGGAAATTCCCGATCGCCCTCGTAATAAAGCACTATTTGAGGATGGAAAAGAGATACTCTTATTTAATACCCCAGAAGAACTACGCGATCGCATTCAACAATTGCGATCGGATGCTCTTTTTGCCCGCAAAATTGCAGAAAATGCCCGTCGTCGCATTCAACAATTCCATACGACGGATAAGCGGGTACAACAAATTCTCCTTTGGATCGAAACAGGAAAAGAGCCAATGTATCAATAAACAATTCTTGCGATGTTTTCCCTCAAAAAGCCCTTACAACGCCTTTATTGGAACTTTTATAAAAGTTTACCCATTCGCTATCTGCGGGCAGCACAATTTCGCAGTTTTCGCCCTTTGGGGGATGGTAAATTACGAGGTACGGCGATCGTTCGTCACTACTGGGAAGAATATCTCCAAAAACATCAAAAAGATATTTGCGGACGAGGGTTAGAAATTGGTAGTAACGCAACTCTTCGTCGTTTTGGTGTCACCAAAGCTGATGCAATTGACGTTTCCTCGCACAGTCCAGAAATTAATGTAATTGCTGATTTAAGTCGGGCAGATTCAGTACCCGAAAATACTTATGATTGCTTTATCAATCAGTTCACC